>CAYWNQ010000208.1:0-3498 GCA_964459695.1 uncultured Halobacteriales archaeon
ACGGAGGTCGAGCACTTCCTCTCGCCCAAGCCCGACGTCGAGGGCATCGCCGAGGGCGACATCGTCGAACTCATCGCCGGCCCGTTCAAGGGCGAGAAGGCCCAGGTCCAGCGCATCGACGAGGGCAAGGACCAGGTCACCGTCGAGCTCTACGAGGCGACGGTCCCCATCCCGGTGACGGTCCGGGGCGACCAGATCCGCGTGCTGGACAGCGACGAGCGCTAGGTCCCGCCGCGCTCCTCAGCCCGACGCCTCCAGCTCGTCCAGCACCGCCTGGAGGTCGGCGGCCTCCTCGACGGCATCGACGATCTCCTCGCGGTGGCGCACAGCCGCCGCCGAGGCGTCGTAGGCCCGAACGTAGTCGGCCCGTCCGTGGTCCAGCGCGTGCCGGATGGCGAAGTAGCCGTCCGGGACCACGCTGCCGCAGACCTCGCAGGCCGGTCGCTCGTGGTCGGTGGCCTGGTGGACCAGCAGGTCCTCGACGGCGGCCTCCCGGCGCCCACAGCCCCCGATAGCGCACTCCCACATGGGCGCGGGGTGGCGGGGGTCGTCCATCACTGTTTCGCCGACCGTGCTCGACCGCCACGACCGCCTGAAGGCCCGAGACGCTGGACTCGCGCGCCCCGCTCGGTGCGGTGCTTGCTTGCCGCGCCTGCGTCGAGCAGGCGGGGACTTTCCGGCGGCATGATGGGCTCAAGCACGAGTGGCGGTCCGCCGTGGCGGTGGTTGGTTCGGGTCTGGAGCCAAGCGGTTCGGCGGAAGGGATTCCGGCTGGCGTCCCGACACAGTCCATTCCAACACCCCTAAATCGGCGCCCGCGGATGTCCCTCCAGTGACTGCAGCGGACCGGGACACGGCGTTCCGCGTCGACATGCACGTGAAGGTGCTCGACGACGCGGTGGTCGAGCGCGCCAAGCGCCGCGGCCTGGACGCCGTCGTCTACGCGCCGCACTTCACCCGCCTGCCCGACGTCCGCGACGCCGCCGAGCGGTACACCGACGACGAGCTGCTGGTAGTGCCCGCCCGCGAGGTGTTCACCGGCGACTGGCGCTCGCGCAAGCACGTGCTGGGGGTCGGCCTCGACGAGCCGGTGCCGGACTTCGTCACCCTCGAGGGCGCGATGGCCGAGCTCGAGCGACAGGACGCCGCCGTCCTCGTCCCCCACCCCACCTTCGCGACCGTGAGCCTCGACGCCGACGACGTGGCGCGGTACGCCGACGTGGTCGACGCCGTCGAGGTGTACAACCCCAAGCACCTCGCCCGGCACAACCGACGCGCACGGGAACTCGCCCGCGACGCCGGCACGCCCGCCTTCACTTCGTCGTACGCCCATCTCCGGCGGACCGTCGGCGAGGCATGGACCGCCTTCGAGCGCCCGCTGGCCGACGCCGAGGCCCTCGTCGTCGCTCTCCAGGACGGCGCGCCCCGGCGGGCGGTCCACCGGGACGGCCTGCGCCACCGGCTGCGGTGCCGGGCGGAGTTCGCCCACCTCGGCTGGGAGAACACCTGGAAGAAGCTCGACCGCGTGGTGCTCTCCGGGATGGAGCCGACCCACCCGCGCCACCCCGCCTACGGCGGTCGGTTCGACGACGTGGCGGTCTACTGACCGCCCGGCACGCCAGCGCCGGCTCCTACTCCCCGGTCTCCCCGTCGACCGCCTCGAGCAGGGCCGACAGCGCCTGCCGGGCGATCTGCTCCTTGACCGCGAGCCGATCGCCGTCGAACTGGTGGCGCTCGACCTCGCACCACGAGGCCTCCGTGCCCCAGTCGGCCCGGTGGGCGACCCCGACGAACACCGTCCCCACGGGCTTGTCCGGCGTGCCGCCGGCGGGTCCGGCGATGCCGGTCGTCGCGACGCCCCAGTCGACGTCGGCGGTGTCCCGAGCGGCCCTCGCCATCGTGCGGGCGACGGGCGCCGAGACGGCGCCGGCGGCGTCCAGCGTCTCGCGGTCGACGCCGAGGAGCTGCATCTTCGTCACGTTGCTGTAGGTCACTAGCGACCGGTCGAAGTAGTCGCTCGCGCCGGCGACGTCGGTGACCAGCGACGCCGCCAGCCCGCCGGTGCAGGACTCGGCGAGGGCGACGGTCTCGTCCCGCTGCCGGAGGGCGTCGCCGACGCGCTCCTCGACTGGGGGGTCCGACGCGAACTCGCGCATGTGTGACGTGCCCGTTGGGCTGGCCGGTGGATAAAGCGTACTGTCGCGAGGGGAGATCGACTGGACGGGGTCGCCCCGCGACCGAACACCGATCCGGGGGTTCGATACCATCGTCCCCCCGGAATGACACGGTCCCACGGCAACACTGTTCTGGACCGCAGACGCGACCGCATCGGCAGACCGCTACTACTGCTTGAGCCGATCACACCGCCGGAAAGCTGCATTCCTTCGTCACTCATCGACGCACGATGGACCGCTCGAACCCACCCCGCTCGACCCACCAGCCGACAGAACACATATCCCGACCGGGACCGCCCGTGTCGCACATGGACTACGAGCGGCCGCAGTTCTTCCACGTTATGGAGTACGCGGCCTCGGCGGACCGCGACGTCGTCGACATGGTGAGCGGCAACCCCGACTGGGAGCCGCCCGGCGCGCTCCGCGAGGGCCTGCGGGAGTACGCCGACGGCGACGCCGCGGACTTCCAGTACCCGCCCAGCGAGGGCCTCCGGGAGCTCCGCGAGGAGATCGCCGCCCGTCGCGGCGTCGACGTCGACCGACTGGTCGTCACCAACGGCGCCGGCGAGGCCAACCACCTCGCGATGGCCGGCGGGCTGGCGGCCCACGAGGGCGACGCCGTGGTGCTCGCCGACCCCGTCTACCCCTACTACGCCGGCCGGGCGTCCCTGCTGGGCGCCGAGACCCGGTTCGTCCCGGTCGACGACGACGGGACGCTGGACCCCGAAGCGGTGGCCGACGTCGCCGACGAGGACGTCGCGGTGGTGGTGGTCAACTCCCCGAACAACCCCACCGGAGCGGTGTACGGCCAGCAGCGCAAGCGGGCGCTGGCCGACGTCGCCGGGTCGGTCGACGCGCTGCTGGTGAGCGACGAGGTGTACGACCACTTCGACTACTCCGGGCGGTTCGCGTCGGCGCTGGCGCTCGACGCACCGAACGTGGCCGTGACGAACTCGATGTCGAAGTCGATGGCGGTGACGGGGCTGCGGGTGGGGTACGCCGTGCTCCCCGAGCCGCTGGTCGACGCTGCCCGCACCCGGCACATGCTCACCAACGTGGCGACCTCGCGCCCGGCGCAGTACGCGGTCCTGCGGGCGCTACGCGAGACGCCGCCGGCGTACTACGCCGACGCCCGCGAGCGCCTCGCGGGCCGGATCGACGCCTTCTGCGCGGCGCTGGATGACGCCGGCGCGGCCTACACCCGCCCGGAGGGCGGGTTCTACGTGATGGCGCGGTTCGAGGGATTCCCCGGGACGATGGCGAACGCCAAGCGGCTCGTCGACGAGGCCGGCGTCGCGGGGATGCCCGGCGAGGCGTTCGGCGA
>CAYWNQ010000209.1:0-3467 GCA_964459695.1 uncultured Halobacteriales archaeon
AAGCAGCGGCCAGCCTCAGTAGGCACTATATACCTAATATGTGCATATATGCCTAATATAGATAAGTTCTATTAATATCCAGCTACGACCACCATGCGCCGATGGTCCACGATGTCCCCGGTGACGCCGACACGAGCTCGACCTACGAATGTCTCGGCTGCGGCCAGATCATCACGAGCGACTCCCACCCGGGCGAGTGCGCTAGCTGCGGCGGCGTCGTCCAGGACCGGGCGATGTCCCTCGAGTGACCCGCCCCCACCGCACCACGATGGCCTCCGAATCAGCTACTACCCTGCCCTCAGGCGCCCCCGACCGTCCGGACGAACCGCCCTCCGCCCTCGAAACGGCCCACGACCAGCTCGACCAGGCCGCCGCCCTCCTCGACCTTGACCCCAACGTCGTCGAACGCCTCCACCACCCGACGAAGGTGCAGGAGGTCACGCTCCCCGTCGAGCGCGACGACGGGGCCGTCGACGTTTTCACGGGCTACCGAGCCCAGCACGACAGCGTCCGCGGGCCATACAAGGGCGGTCTCCGGTACAGCTCCAGCGTAACCCGCGACGAGTGCGTCGGGCTCGCCATGTGGATGACCTGGAAGTGCGCCCTGATGGACCTCCCCTTCGGCGGCGCCAAGGGCGGGGTCCGGGTCGATCCGAAGGCCCTGAGCGAGGCGGAACGCGAGCGGCTGACCCGCCGACTGGCCCACGAGCTCCGTGACGTCATCGGGCCGATGCGCGACATCCCCGCCCCCGACATGGGCACCGATGCCCAGACGATGGCGTGGATGATGGACGCCTACAGCATGGAGCACGGCGAGACCGAGCCGGGCGTGGTCACCGGGAAGCCTGTGGCCATCGGGGGGAGCCCGGGCCGCGAGGCGGCGCCCGGCCGGAGCGTCGCCATCGTCACGCGGGAGACGCTCGACTACTACGGCCGGTCCCTCGCGGACACGACGGTTGCCGTCCAGGGATTCGGCAGTGTCGGGGCGCACGCCGCCCGGCTGCTCGACGCGTGGGGCGCGACGGTCGTCGCGGCCAGCGACGTCAACGGCGCCAGCTACGACCCTGGGGGGCTCCCGGTCCAGGACATCCCCAGTCACGACGAGGAGCCAGAGGCCGTCACGGCCTTCGACGACACGACCGCCACACGGCTTTCAAACGAGGAGCTTCTCGCCCTCGACGTCGACGTCCTCGTCCCGGCCGCGGTCGGGAACGTCCTCACCGAGGCGACCGCCGACGCCGTGTCGGCCGACATCGTGGTCGAGGGGGCGAACGGCCCGACCACCAGCACTGCCGACCGAATCCTCGCCGAGCGCGACATCCCGGTCGTCCCGGACGTCCTCGCCAACGCCGGTGGGGTAACCGTGAGCTACTTCGAATGGCTCCAGGACATCAACCGACGAAGCTGGTCGCTGGAGCGCGTCCACGACGAGCTCGAGGGCGAGATGGTGGCCGCCTGGGACGAGGTGCGCCGGGAGGTCGAGGCCCGCCAAGTGTCGTGGCGGCAGGCCGCCTACGCGGTCGCGCTCTCCCGGGTGGCGGAGGCCCACCGCCACCGCGGCCTCTGGCCGTAGCCAGCCGTCCCGTTACCACGGCAGGGCGACCGTCGAGATCACGCCGAGCGTCAGGAGCGCCAGCGCGGTCTCGAAGACGAGGGTGCCAAGCGCCGAGAGCGCCACGAACTCGCGATCGTCCATCTCCGCGAGCCCGGCCGGCACCGTCAGCATGCCCCGGGTGAACAGCAGCGTGTTCGAGACCGGCACGGCCGGTCGGCCCCACCGGGCGAACCAGCGGGAGAACCGATCCAGCGTCGACGGCTTTACCCGGAACCACGGCTGGGCGAGCAGCCGTTCGCGGCCCCAGCGCTTCGCCAGCAGGAAGAGGAGGTACTGGCCGATCGTCGCCCCGACCACGGCAGTCACGATGATGAGCGCGTAGACAGCGGTCGTCCCGGGCGCCACGTCGGTCGACGCCGCCAACCCGACAGCCACTGGCACGAGGCTCTCCGACGGGGCGAAGTACAGCAGCATGGCGCCCTCCAGGATGAAAATCGCGAACAGCGCCGGCAGCCAGTACTGGCGAAGCAGGGCCCGGAGGAAGGCAGAATCCCGGTTGAGGAACAGCCAGATCCCGACGGCGGCGAAGAACGCGAACAGCAGGACCACCCCGTAGTCGACGAGGAGCTGGCGGGCCCCCGATTGGACGCGGGCCGAGAGCGCCACCGGCGCGAGCGCGAGGAGGCCGACCACGAGGACGATATCCGGGGGGCCCAACACGGCCGGTCGGACGCCACTCGCGAGTAAAGCCCTTCGGGAATCCCACGACCGACACGCTCTACCCGACCCTCGCGCCGTCGGGATCCGCCCGGTCCGTGGCCAGCTACTCAGTCCGCCCGGCGGGCGAGACCGATCGCCTGGCCGACTTGGGCGACGCCGCGCGCGACGGTCGCAGCCAGCAGCGTGACGACGCCGAGGAGGAACGCCCCGTACGCCACTGACGCTAGCTGCGTGTCCCACGTGCGTGCCGGCTCGACGGCGAAATGGGTGCTTGCGACCGCCAGCCCGGCTACCACGATCGCCACCACCCCCACGCCCGCCAGCCCTCGCCAGAGGTCCATGGCCCGGCGGAATTCCATCCCCGTGTATATAATTCTTGGGCGCGTGGGGCCCCGAACGACGCCGTTTTGGGGTTGCCGAGGGAACGGCCGGGCATGGAATTCACCGACCGGCCCCGCCGGCTCCGCCGGGACGGCGTCCGCGAGCTGGTCCGCGAGACCCGCCTCTCGCCGGCGGACTTCGTCGCGCCGGTGTTCGTCGACGCGACGACGGACGAACGGGTCGCCATCCCGTCGCTCCCCGGCCACGAACGCGTCCCGGTCGGAGACGCAGCGGCGCGAGTGCAGGAGGTGCTCGAGACCGGCGTCCGGTCGGTCATCCTCTTCGGGATCCCCGAGACGAAGGACGCCGAAGGGTCACGCGCCTGGGCCGCCGATGGCGTCATCCAGCGGGCGACGCGAGAGATCACCGCCGAGACGGCGGCGACGGTGATCGGCGACGTCTGTCTCTGCGAGTACACCGACCACGGCCACTGCGGCATCCTCGAGGACGACGCCCGCACGGCGCCGCGGCTCACCGTCGACAACGACGCCACGCTCGACCGGCTCGGCCGGATCGCGGTGTCACAGGCCGAGGCCGGGGCCCACGTGGTCGCGCCGAGCGCCATGATGGACGGGATGGTGGGCGCTATCCGGACGGCCCTCGACGGCGCCGGCCACGAGGACGTCGCCATCATGAGCTACGCCGCGAAGTACGAGAGCGCCTTCTACGGCCCGTTCCGCGATGCCGCCGACGGGGCACCGGCCTTCGGCGACCGACGACACTACCAGCAGGATCCAGCCAACGCCCGGGAGGCGGTCCGCGAGGTGGCCCTCGACGTCGAGCAGGGCGCGGACGTACTCATGGTGAAACC
>CAYWNQ010000210.1:0-3453 GCA_964459695.1 uncultured Halobacteriales archaeon
CCGGTCGGCCCCGACCCCTACTCGAAGTCCGGCAGGTCGTCGGGGGCGTCGTAGTCGGCCTCCCAGTCGATGAAGTCGTCCTTCAGCACCTCGCAGACGGTCTGGCCGAGCTCGGTGAGGCCGGCGTTGATGGACGAGACGGTCTCCCAGGAGTCCAGGTCGGGGTGGAGCTCCCGCTCGCGCCAGTCCTCGGGGATGCCGGGGGCGTGGTAGCCCACGCGGTCGGCGAAGTCGTCCCAGAAGAAGTCGAACTCCGCGACGAGCTCCAGGTCCTCGACGATGGCCCAGGCCGCCTCGTCGACGTCCGTGCGGCCGGCCCAGTCGCCGAACGCCCGCTCCCACGCGCCGTCCTCGAGGAACCCCTGGAGTTCGTCGCGACGGTACTCCTCGCCCGCGACGTCCACGTCGTCGTACTCGTCGGCGTCCATCCCCGCCCGCAGCCGCGGCGGGTCGGGAGTTGGGACCTCCAGCGCCATGGTCGGCCGTCGGTCCGCGCGGGCAAAAAGCCGCCGCACCGGGAGCCGGGAGGAGCCGCGAGCGTTTAGTCCCGGGCGGCCCAAGCCACCGGCGTGACCCACGTCCTCGTCCCGTACGACAACTCGCCGATGGCCGAGCACGCCCTCGAGCACGCCTGCGAGCGCTTCCCCGACGCCACCGTGACCGTGCTGCACGTCATCGACTTCGTGGCGGCGGGCTACGCCGCGCCGCCGGACGCGGCGCTGCCGGGCTACTGGGAGGAGTGGTACGACGACGCGCAGGCCACCACCGACGACCTCTTCGAGCGCGCCCGGCCCGTCGCCGCAGAGTACGGCGTCGACGTCGAGACCGCCACCGAGATGGGCCCGCCCGCACGGGTCATCGTCGAGTACGCCGACGACGGCGACGTCGACGCCATCGTGATGGGGAGCCACGGCCGGGACGGGCTCTCGCGGGTGCTGCTGGGCAGCGTCGCCGAGACGGTCGTCCGCCGCGCGCCGTGTCCCGTGACCGTCGTCCGGTGATTCCGGCGAGATTTGGGTCGGAATTCGGAAAACCCTCTTGGGCGTCTCTCACGCAGGTACCCGCGAGGTCCCGACCAGATGACCCCACCAAGGGAGGGCGACGATGGCGAGCTGTGAACACTGCGGCACCCACGTCTCCGAGCGGTTCGTCCGCGTGTTCGCCGACGAGTACGGCGAGGTCCACGCCTGCCCCCACTGCTCGTCGAACGCCGGCATCGCCGAGGTCGCCAAGCAGCGCTCCAGGGAGCTCTGACCCGGGCTCCGACATCGCCGCCGCTGCTCACGCCCCGTCCATCTCGTCCAGGCGCTCGCGCACGGCCTCGAGCTGTGCCACCCGCTCGTCGCGCGCCGCCGCGCGCAACTCGGTCTCGGCCTCGGACTCACAGACCAGCTCCGGGACCGCCGTGGGGTCGCCGTCGTCGTCCAGCGCCACGAAGGTGAAGAACGAGGCGGTGGTGTCCCGGGCCGGCTCGTCGGCCTTCGGGTCCTCGGCGGTGACGTCGACCCACACGTCGACGGAGGTCCGGCCCGTCTCGAACACGTAGGCCCGGACCACCGCGACCTCGCCGATGTCGATGGGCGAGATGAAGTCGACGTGGTCCATCGACGCGGTGACGCAGGCCCGCCCCGTGAACCGCATCGCGGCGATGGCGGCGGCGATGTCCATCCAGTGCAGCACGACGCCGCCCAGCGCCCGCCCGAACGTGTTGGTGTCGTTGGGCAGCAGCATCTCGGTCATCTCGGTGTGCGAGTCCGCGAGGCTGGCGGTCGCGTCGGTCATGTGGCGGGCGTGGGCCGGCTCCCGCAAGGTGCTTTCGGGGAATGGGTGAGTCCGGGGGACGACGGACGTATCGGGACACTCTGGACGGCCCCCGACGGACGGTGCCGTCGCCGTGACCGCGAGAAACGCGGCGAGCCACGTACCGCATGCGTGTCCGTCGAGACGATCACGTCGCCGGAAACCGCCCGCCAGTTCGATCGTGCGGACTGCGCTATACCTGACCGCCCACCGCAGCTCGCGCTTGCCCCGACTCCGTTTCAGCTGTACAGGGACGTCCGGACGGGACATACGACTCGGCAGGTCTGCGGGGGAGTCTCTCGGCGAGCCCGTCCGGAGCGTCCCACGCCCCTCTCCCCGAAGCGATCCACGGATCGACCGTACCACGCCGCGTCCGCCTTCCGGAACACACAAACCGCTGCCGGCGAACGTACCGACGATGACCGCCGAGGCGGCGCCCACGGAGGCCCCCGGCCACGTCCACGTGGTGGGCACCGCCCACGTCTCCGAGCAGAGCGTGGCGGAGGTCGAGGAGGCCATCGCCACGCGGGACCCCGACGTGGTCGCCGTCGAGCTCGACGAGGGGCGATTCCGCCAGCTCAAGGGCGAGACGCCCGACGACCTCGACGCCGCGGACCTGCTGCACGGCAACACCGTCTTCCAGTTCCTGGCCTACTGGATGCTGTCGTACGTCCAGACCCGGCTCGGCGAGCGGTTCGACATCGAACCCGGTGCGGAGATGCTGGCGGCTGTCGAGGCCGCCGAGGACCGGGCCATCGACGTCGCGCTGGTCGACCGGGACATCCAGGTCACCATCCAGCGGTTCTGGGCGCGGCTCACGACGCTCGAGAAGGCCCGGCTCCTGGCGGGCCTGGCCGTCGGCATGGCCGACCCGCGGACGGTCGGGCTGTCGGTGGGTCTGACCGTGGGGCTGGTCGTCGGCCTCGTCGCCGAGGCGCTGGCGGGGCCGTTCCTGGTGCCCGCGCTGGGCGGCGCCGGCCTCGCCGGCGCGGCGCTGGGGGTCGTCGGCTCCGCGCTGGACGCGCTGCTGGTCGCCGTCGCCGTCGGCGGCGTCGTGGCCGCCGGCGTGGCGGCGCTGCTCGTCGCGACCGCGCCCGAGGACGACGGTCTCGAGGAGTTCGACGTCGAGGAGCTGACCGACACCGACGTCGTGAGCGCGATGATGGAGGAGTTCCGGCGGTTCTCGCCCGGCGGGGCCGAGGCGCTGATCGACGAGCGCGACGCCTACATCGCCCACCAGCTCCACGCCCTGGCCAGCGGCGGCCGGGACGTGGTGGCGGTGGTCGGCGCGGGCCACCGCGAGGGCATCCTGGGCTACCTCGAGTCGCCCGAGACGCTGCCGCCGATGTCGGAGCTCACCGGCCGCCAGGAGACCTCCCGGTTCTCGGTCTACAGGGTGTTCGGCTACCTGTTCACGCTGGGCTTCCTGGCGTTCTTCGTGCTGGTGGCGATGGCCGGCGTCGGCGACGCCTTCCTGTTCCGGCTGTTCGCGGCGTGGTTCCTGGTCAACGCGGTGTTCTCCGCCGGGCTGGCGAAGCTCGCCGGCGCCCACTGGTCCAGCGCGGGCGTCGGCGGCGCGGTGGCGTGGCTCACCTCGGTCAACCCGCTGCTGGCGCCGGGCTGGTTCGCCGGCTACGTCGAGCTCCGGTACAT
>CAYWNQ010000211.1:0-3453 GCA_964459695.1 uncultured Halobacteriales archaeon
ACCCGGACCAGGTCCCGGCGCAGCGCCAGGTAGGTGCCGACGGCGAACAGCGACCCCAGGACGACGGCGAGCACGAACTGGGTCATTCGGCCCCGATCACCCCCAGGATGGCCAGCAGCGCCCCGACCACGACCAGGTAGACCCCGAGGTCGAAGACGAACGCCGAGGCCACCTCCAGGTGGCCGAACACGGGGACGCCCTCGAGGAACGCGACGGCCTGGGTCAGGAACGGGTACTCCAGGGCCATCGCGACCACGCCGCCGCCGGCGGCCACCGCCAGCCCCGCGGCGAACGCGTCGGTGTAGACCCGGACGGCGCCCGCGTCGACGCCGCCCTCGTCGGGAGACAGCCCCAGCAGGCTGCGCTCGAGGAAGTCGATGCCGTAGATGACGTAGACCAGCGCGAGTCCGGTCGCGGTGAGGACGCCGGCGATGAAGCCGCCGCCGGGGAGGTTGTGGCCCTGGAACAGCAGCGCGTAGGCCGTCAGCAGCACCAGGGGCACCACCGTCCGGGTGACGGTCCGGGCGATGACCGTGGTGCGGGTGTCGGTGCTCACGCCTCGCCCCTCCCGCGCATGGCGACCAGCGTCAGCACCGACAGCCCGGCCATCGCCACCACCGAGATCTCCCCGAGCGTGTCGAACGCCCGGAAGTCCACGAGGATGACGTTCACGATGTTGTGGCCGCCGCCGGCGTCGACCACGATGGGGCCGTGGTCGGCGGGCACGCCGCCGGTCCGCAGGAAGTACCGGTAGATGGGGTCGTCGGGGGTGGCGGCGGTCGACAGCAGCACCGTCACGAACACCGTGAGGCCGACGACCGCGGCGACGCCGGCGTCGAAGACGGTCCGGAGCCGCCGCGCCTCGCCGTAGAACGCCGGCAGCTTGTCCAGCACCAGCAGGAAGATGACCAGCACCAGCGTCTCGACGACCAGCTGGGTCAGCGCCAGGTCCGGCGCGTTGCCGAGGATGTAGAAGATGGCCACCATGAACCCGAGGATGGACAGGGTGAGCACGCCGGCGACGTGGCTCGGCGCCCGCCCGACCGCCGCGGCGGCGACGACGGCGACGGCGAGCACCAGCGCCAGCGGCACCGAGACCTGGAGGCCCGCGAACGCCGGCAGGTCGCCCGGCCGGATGCCGCCGGCGACGTACGCCGACAGCGTCAGGACGCCGACCGACCCCAGCGTCCAGGCGACGTAGCGGTGGAGCAGCCCGGTGTGGACGCCGTCGGCGACCCGGCGGCCCAGCGGGTCCAGCCGGGCGGTCGCGACGTCGTAGTACCGGTCGGGGCTGGTGACCCCGACCGCCCGGGCCCGGCGTATCCACCGGTGGAGCCGGTCGTAGAACGGGAACGCCGCCGCGCCGAGGCCGAGCGCCAGCGCGCTCATCCCCAGGTACGGCGAGAGGGCCGTGGGGAGGCCGACGTGCATGTGGTGGGTCGGGTCGGCGACGGTGCTCCGGAAGGCCGCGTCGACCAATACGTCGACGGCGGCCTGGGGGACGACGCTGATGGCGAGCGCGAGGAGGGCCAGCACGGCCGCCGGCGCCAGCATCGCCGTCGGCGGCCGGTGGACCGACAGCCCCTCGGGCCGGTCGCCGAGGAACAGCCAGAGGAACCGCATCGAGTAGAGGAAGGTGAACACGCTGGCGAGGACGGCGACGGCGGGGAACAGCCAGACGACGCCGCCCTCGTGGACGGCGAACTCCCAGGTGGCCTCGAACAGCAGCTCCTTGGAGTAGAAGCCGTTGAGCGGCGGCACCCCGGCCATCGACAGCGCCGCGACGGCGGTGATGGCGGCCGTCACGGGCAGGTCGTGGCGCAGCCCCGACAGCTCCCGGACGTCCCGCGTGCCGGCCTCGTGGGCGACGATGCCCGCCACGAGGAACAGCGCGGCCTTGAACGACGCGTGGTTCAGGATGTGGAACGCCCCCGCCTCGGCGCCGTAGACGTTCGCCAGGCCGAAGCCGGCGACGATGAGCCCAAGGTGGCTGGCCGTCGAGTACGCCAGCAGCTCCTTGATGTCCCGGGCCCCGACGGCCAGCATCGCCGTCACGAGCATCGTCACCAGCCCCAGCGTCGCGAACGCCATCGTCCATTCGGCCACGCCGACGTCGGCGAGCAGCAGCGGCCGGAACCGCCCCACCAGGTAGACGCCGGCCTTCACCATCGTCGCCGAGTGGAGGAACGCCGACACGGGCGTCGGCGCCTCCATCGCGTCGGGCAGCCAGACGTGCAGCGGCACCTGGGCGGACTTGGCCGCCGCGCCCACCGCCACCAGCGACAGCACCGGGATGAACACTCCCGCCGAGCGCAGCGCCTCCCGGACCATCGGCGCCGAGGCCACCAGCGAGTCGGCGGTGCCGATCAGCGCGAACGACCGCCCGTCGCCCGCGACGGCGGCCAGCAGCAGGAAGCCGACCAGCATGAACAGGCCGCCGACGACGGTGACGAGCATCGCCTTCCGGGCGGCGTACCGGCTCGCGCCGCTCCGGGAGTGGTGGCCGATGAGCAGGAAGGAGGTGACCGACGTGAGCTCCCAGAACACGAACAGCGCGACCAGGTCCGCCGCCAGGGCCACGCCCAGCATCGACCCCATGAACGCGAGCATCGTGGCGTAGTACTTCGCCTGGCCCGCCTCGCCGTGCATGTACCCGCGGGAGTAGACGAAGACGAGGACGCCGACGCCGGAGGCCAGCACCCCCACCAGCAGCGCCAGGCCGTCGAGGTACAGCGCCAGCGAGACGTCGAGCGAGGGGACCCACGGGAGGACGACGGCGCTCGACGCCGGGTCGGCGGCCATCGCGGCGTCGTACTGGCTCGCCAGCAGCGCCAGGCAGGCCGCCGCCACCGCCGCGGCGAAGTACGCCACCCGCTCGCCGAGGACGCGGTAGGCCAGTGGCGTCAGCGCCGCCGCGCCGAAGGGGAGCGCGAGGACGGCGACGAGGGCGGCGGCGCTCGGTTGCACAAGGCTGGATGCGGCCCGGGCGAGACTTAATGGTTCTCAAAGGGACGGCGGCACTGTTCTGACGAGGGCGGACCAGGTCGACACAGTCCGGAAAGCCCCTGCTCGCTCGACCGCTAGGATTCCCGCGTGATTCCCCCGCCACCGCCAACCGCTGCTCGTGCTTGAACCTAGGATTCCGCCGGAAAGCCCCCGAGCGTCCGTCCGCCCCCGGTCCGTCCCCCTGGTTCGGACGATGACAGCCACCTGCAGCCCCGTTATCGACCGTTAGACCGTCTCTGCGTCCGGGACTGATAGGAACCCTTATCGACGGTCGCGACCTACCTTGCGTCGACGCGCACCGAGAGCGACTCACCGGTCGGCGGGGTGGGGACCCGACGGATGTGCGGAACCGAACATGCAACTCAAGACACTATTCGAGGACGAGGACGCGGTATCGCCGGTCATCGGGGTCATCCTGATGGTCGCCATCACGGTCATCCTGGCCGC
>CAYWNQ010000212.1:0-3437 GCA_964459695.1 uncultured Halobacteriales archaeon
CGGGCCACCTTCCAGGCGTCCGGGCGCAGGGTCGAGGTCCCGAGGTAGTGGACCCGGCCGTCCTCGACCAGGCCGTTCAGGGTCCGCATCGTCTCGCGCGTGGGCGTTGCGTCGTCCCACCGGTGGAGGTACAGCAGGTCGAGGTAGTCGGTCCCGAGCCGGTCGAGCAGCGCGTCGATGCGGTGGCGCAGGTTCTTCCGGCTGGTGCCCCGGCTGTTGGGGTCGCCGTCGCGGGTCTGCCAGTAAATCTTCGAGGCGAGGACGTACCGCTCGCGGTCGCGGTCGGCGAGCCAGTCGCCGATCCAGGTCTCGGCCTGGCCGCCGCCGTAGACGTCGGCGGTGTCGACGAACCGCCCGCCGTGGTCGGCGTAGACCGAGAGCAGTTTCTTCGCCCGGGCCTCGCGGATCTCCAGGGAGCCGGCGTCGGTCTCGCGCCCGAAGCGCCAGGTGCCGAACTGGAGCTCGCTGGTCCGGATGCCGGTGTCGCCCAGCTGGACGGTGTCCAGGTCCATGCGCGGCCGTTCGGCCGCGAGGCTCGAAAAGCTTGGAGGTCTGATCGGGCCGGAGGCAGTCGTTCGTCGCGACCGGGGTATCGCGTGTTCGTGCTCGATCGCCCGACCGCATGGAACGCCCCGAGGCGTGCGTCGCGGCTTCTTCGCGCGGCGGAGCCCGCGCCGCAGGACACCACTGGGAGCGGAGTGACCGAGGAGCGGGTGGCGCGAACGAAGTGAGCGATCGCCACCGAACGAGCGAGCGGTGAACGGAGTGAACCGCGAGCCGGGAGACGCGAGCACAGCGAGCGTCTCCAGATGCGTGAGCGGCGAACGAAGTGAGCCGCGAGCGCCGCCGGACGCACGAGCGGGGGACCTACCGGCGGAACGACGGTCCACGCACGACGTGCGGTTTGTGTTTGCGGTGTGGAGCACAGGAACGGCCGCCCGCGATCCGGTGGCGCGGGCCCACGGCGGGCTGATCACCTCGCGCGAGCCCGTTTACCACGTCCAACCCCGGGCGCCGTTTCATCCACCTCCGACCAGTGCCGCCATGGATGCCCTTTTACTCCTCCTCCGGTAACTAGGTCCCGTGAGAACCCCCGCCGACGTGCTCGGGGTCGAGCCCGACGCCGACCGCGAGACCGTCGAGGACGCCTACCGGCGGCGCGTCAAGGAGGCCCACCCCGACCAGGGCGGCTCGCGCGGCGAGTTCCTGGCGGTGCGGTCGGCCTACGAGGAGTTGCTCGCCGGCGACGGCGAGGGGCCGGCGGCCGAACCAGTCGACGGCGCGACCGTATCCGGAGCCGACGCCGACAACTCGTCCGACCCCGAACCCGAGCCCACCGTCGAGTACCTCAACTACGAGGTGCTCGACGACCACGGCTGGTCGATGGACGACGACGACCTCTTCGAGAAGGCCGCCGGGACGCCGCTGGACCCCGCCGACCACGGCCGGGTCACCGTCGACGCCGACGAGCCGCTGCTGGCCGGCGTTGAGGGCGAGGGCTGCACCTGGCCGTTCGCCTGCCGCGGCGGGGCCTGCGCGAACTGCGCCGTCGCGGTGGCCGAGGGCGACCTCTCGATGCCCGTCGACCACATCCTCCCGCCGGAGCTGACCGACCGTGACATCCGGCTGTCCTGCGTCGGGGCGCCGGCGACCGAGGAACTGAAGGTGGTCTACAACGTCAAGCACCTCCCCGACCTCGACGACCTGCGGCTGCCGCCACGCCCGTTCCGGGGCGCCCGCGCCGACGACTGACCCGTCCGTTCTCAGGCCCGCCGGACCGCCGCCAGCGCCTCCGCCGCCTCGCGGGCCCCAGCCAGCAGGTCCCGCTGGTGCCGGAGGTCGTCGGCGCCCTCGGCACGCGCCGCGAGGTCGGCCACCTGCCGGGCCAGCGACGCCTCGGCGGCACCCAGGTCGCCGGCGTCGTCCCGCTCGGGCCGGCCGGACGTGGTCGGTCGCCCCGATGGCGACGGCGTCGACGCGGCCCGCTCGTCCCCGCCCGTCGGCGCCGCGTCGGCGTCTGGCGTGGGCTCTCCAGCCGCCGGATCGGCCGTCGGTTCCTGGCGGGCCGGCGCCTCGCTCCCGCCGGTGCCGGGCCCCTCTGCCGGGAGGTCCCGCGTCTCCTCGGCGCCGGGCTGAGCGGCGGCGTCGGTCTCGACTCCCGGCTCCCCGGCGTCGCTCGACCCGTCGGGGTCGGTGGTGGTCGACGCCGCCTCCTCGGTCGCCTCGTCGGCGCTGCCCACCGGCTTCTCGCAGGTCGGGCAGAACGCCTGGCCGTCGTACCGGAAGACCGGGTCGCCGCAGTCGCTGCAGTGGCGGTTGGTCATCGTCGCGCCCTTCAGCAGGAGGTCGCTCATGCGCTCGGTCGCCGCGCGGTCGTCGGCCTCGTCGCCGTACTTCTCGCGGAGCTTCTCCCGCTCGGCCTCCTTGTCGAACTCGCTCATGGACGGGCGAAGGGCGCGGGCGGGCAAATGGATTGCGGGACGTTCGCGCCGCGATTCCCCGGGTCCGGCCCGCCTCAGCAGACCGGCTTGGGGTTGACGCCCATCGACTCGAGGCGCTCGGTGTACTCGCCGTAGGCGGCCTGGATGGCGCCGCCGGCGGCCTCGCGGGCCCGCTCCCAGTCGGCGTCGTCGCCGTAGGCGTCGGCCAGGGCCGCCAGTGCCCGGTCGAGCTGGGCGTCGAGTTCGTCGCCCATCTCGCGGAACGTCGCGGCGGTCCGGGGGTCGGCGTCGCCGACGAAGAAGCCCGTGAGCTGCTCCTTGGACTTCTCGGCAGCCAGCGTCCGCCCGACGAGGCCCCCGAGGCGCGCGACTGTCTCGTCGAGGTCCCGAAGGAACCGGTGGATCGCGGGTACCTCGTCGGTCGGGTCGTGGTCGCCGTCGAGCTCGGCCACGACGCGGTCGTAGTGGTCGCGCTCCTCGGCGGCGGTGGTCTCGAAGACCGTCGCGGCGGCGGCGTCGGGCTCGTCGTCGGCCCACGCCCCGAACGTCGCGGCGGCGTGGTGCTCAGCGTCCGCCGCGGCGGCCAGGACGGCCTCGGCGGCCATCTCGCCGCCGGTGTCGGCGTACAGCGACTTCGACGAGCCGAGCCGCGAGAGCGCCGTCTCGTTGTCATCGCGGACGGCCGTCGTGAACTCCTCCGGTGTCATGAACGGGTGTTGGCGGCGTCGGGGCTTGTAGGCTGCGACGTGTGCGAACGGTCGGAGGTTCGTCGACCGCGTCGGCTCCTCATCTCACAGTCCGCACTGGCTCCGCTGCTCGCGGTTCCCCGCGGTCACCGCTCGCTCGTCCGGCGGCGCACGCTCGCCTCGCGGCTTCGCCGCTCGGCTGGATCGAGGCCTCCCTCACCGGTCGGCCTCGCAAGTCGCGCCGCCCGTCACTCGGCCTCGCCCGTCTCTATCGGCTGGCCGACCAGGTTGCCCCACTCCGTCCAGGAGC
>CAYWNQ010000213.1:0-3404 GCA_964459695.1 uncultured Halobacteriales archaeon
GGTGTGGGCGTTCCTGGTGGTCATCGACCGCCCCTGGCGCCGGGCGATGGGGGTGTCGGTGCTGGAGTTCGTCAGCGGCTTCGTCGGCCACATCGCCGAAGGGAGCGACGAACTGGAGGAGTTCTTCGAGCAGATGGGCGAGGACGCGGTCGTCCCGGTCACGGTGCTGTCGGCGCGGCGACCGGGCGGGGCGGAGAAGGCCCGGTTCGTGCTCCCGATGATCCACCCCGGGCCGATGGGCGAGATCGGCGGCGGCAACCTCCCCGAGCGCGTGGCGCGCCAGGCCGAGGGGCTGGCGTTCCCGCCCCACGCCACCGCCGGCCACGACTTCAACCTCGTCACCTCCCGGGAGGTCGACACCCTGCTGGCCGCCGCCGACCGCGCCCACGACGACGTCGAGTACACCCGCGCTGCCTCCGCGAGCGTCCGGACCGACGAGGGCGAGGCGAAGGTGCTGGGCCAGGCGGTCGGCGACGACGCGCTGCTGGTGACGACGTTCGCGCCGGCGTTCGCCGACGACGTGGACTACGCGGTCGGTCTGTCGGCGGCCGCCGAAGCGCGGTCGGGTGGCGTCGACGACGTGCTGCTCGTCGACGCCCACAACTGCAACAACGGCCTGGAGGGCGAGGACCTGGGCCACGTCGTCCCGGGCTCGAGGCGGTCGTTCGACCTGATGCAGGCCGCCGGCGAGGCGGGAGAGCTGCTGGCCGCCGCCGACCGCGACGAGCTCGAGCTGGGCACGGCCTGGGACCCCACCGACTGGAGGCCCGCCGAGGGCATCGGCCCGCTCGGCGTCCGTGTCGCCGTCTTCGCCGTGGGCGACCAGGAGACGGCGTACGTCCTGGTCGACGGCAACAACATGGAGCCCGGCCTCCGCGAGCGGGTCCTCGAGGCGGTCGAGGGCGTCGACCGGGCCGAGGTGATGACGACCGACACCCACGTCGTGAACACGATGGAGGCCACCAACCAGGTCGGCGGCGCCGTCGACCCCGACGAGTTCGTCGACCTCGTCGCCGGCCTCGTCTCCGAGGCACGCGCCGACCTCGAGCCCGTGGAGGCCGGCATGGCGACCGAGCGGGCGGAGGTGACGGTGTTCGGCAACGACCGCACCGAGGCGCTCGCCTCCCACGCCAACGCCATGATCTCGATGGGCGGCGCCCTCGCGGCGGCGTTCATCGCCGCGGTCGCCGCGGTCAGCGCGCTGCTCTTCTTCGTCACCTGACAGCTACCCCCGCCACTCAACTGGCTCCGCACTCACCCCGGGGCATGGCCCTCACGGGGGTCCAGCCGGCGACCTTCGCCCTGGTCGTCGTGGCGGTGTTCCTCCTCGTCGCCATCCTCTGGGCCCTGCTGAAGCTGTGACCTACCCCTCCAGCACGTCGTCGGCGGCGGCTCTGGCCGCCAGCGCCGCGTCCTCGGCGACGCGTTCGGGGTCGTGAACGTCGTCGGGCGCGTCGAGGCCGACGTCGACCTCGAGCACGCCGTCCTCGAAGGTCACCGTCACGTCGAGGTCCGCGACGTCGCTCCGGCCGTACCGCGAGAAGACGAGTTCCTCGGCGGCCTCGGCGGCGGCCTCCACGACGGCCACCGCGACGTCGTCGTCGTCGTCCGCGTCGCCCGCCACCTCAGTCGCCGCCGGCGCCCGGCCCCATCGGGCCGCCGCCACCGCCGCCGGCGCCGCCGAGCATCTGCTGGAGCTCGGACTGGAGCTCCTCGAACTGCTCCTGGACGCGCTCCTCCTGCTTCTCGAGGGTGCCGACCCGGACCTCGAGGCTGTCGACCTTCTCCTCGAGGTCGTCGTAGGCCTCGTCGTAGTCGCTCTCGACGAGCAGCTCGCCGACCTCCCGGTAGATGTCGGTGTCGTCGTCGACCTCGTCGAGGGCGTCGATGGCGTCCTGGGCCTCCTGGAGGGACGTCTCGGCCTGCTGCTTCTGGGTGGCGACCTGCTGGGCCGTCTCCTGGAGGTCCTGGAGCTCCTCGATCTTCTCCTGTGCTTCCGGCGGAAGGTTGCCCTGCATGTCCGGAGGCTCGGCTTCACCGCTGAAAAACCCCCGCTTTCGGGAGCGGGAGCGTCGCCGGATGTGCGAACGGCGAGCGGCGGGTGGCGCGAACGAAGTGAGCGCCACCGGCTGAGCGAGCGGTGACCGAAGGGAGCCGCGAGCGTCCCCCGAGCCCAGCGCCTCGGGGCTTTCCGGCGGTGTGACTGCCCCGAGCACGAGGCTGTCTGCAGTCGGGCGGTTCAGTTGCAGGATGCGGTCCAGTAGGAGGGTCCGGTCCCGCGTCTCAGGAGGTTCCGGACGAGGGAGGAGAGTCAGAGCCGGTCGACCGCAACCCCTACCTGCGGGCCCCCCGACCCCCCGGCCATGCAACTGGGCGTCATCGGGCTGGGGCGGATGGGCCGCATCGTCGTCGACCGCTGCCTGGCGGCGGGCCACGACGTCGTCGGCTTCGACGTCGACGAGGCGGCGGTCGCCGACGCCGCAGACGCCGGTGCCGAGGCCGCCGACTCCATCGACGACCTGGCGGTGGCGCTCGGCGACGACAAGCGCGTCTGGCTGATGGTGCCCGCCGGGGACGCCGTCGACGCCGCCCTCGCCGAGCTGGAGCCCCACCTCGACGACGAGGACGTCGTGGTCGACGCCGGCAACTCCCACTTCGAGGACTCGGTGCGGCGGGCCGAGGAGACCGACGCCGCCTACCTCGACTGCGGCACCTCGGGCGGCCCGGCGGGCGCCGAACTGGGCTTCTCGCTGATGGTCGGCGGCCCGGCGTGGGCCTACGACGCGCTCGAGCCGGTGTTCGACGCGGTGGCGACCGGCCCCGAGGGCCACGAGCGCATGGGTCCCTCCGGGGCGGGCCACTACGTGAAGATGGTCCACAACGGCGTCGAGTACGCGCTGATGGCCGCCTACGGCGAGGGGTTCGAGCTGCTCCACCGGGGCCGGTACGACCTGGACCTCGAGGCCGTGGCGCGGACGTGGAACAACGGCGCCGTGGTGCGGTCGTGGCTGCTGGAGCTCTGCGAGGAGGCCTTCCGCGAGGAGGGCGACGACCTGGGGGACGTCGCCGACCACGTGGCGGGCGGCTCGACGGGGACGTGGACGGTCCAGGAGGCGCTGGCCCGGGAGGTGCCGGTGCCGCTCATCTACGCCGCGCTGGCCGAGCGGTTCGGATCGCGAGGCGAGCGGTTCTCCCGGCGGCTGGCCAACCGGCTCCGGTACGGCTTCGGGCGCCACGAGGTCCGCCGGAAGTGAGGCGGGACTGGATCTCGTCGCGACCGCCGAGAGGGGGACTCCGTCGAGCGGAGGGTGGTTCCAGTCCGCAATCGCAGTCCGTTCTCCGTGCTCGAGCCGATCACTCCGCCGGAAAGCCGCCGTCCACTAGATCATGTGAACTCGCCGCAC
>CAYWNQ010000214.1:0-3402 GCA_964459695.1 uncultured Halobacteriales archaeon
CTCATCCGAACGCCGAGAGCCCCACGTCCCGGCCGTCGGCGAGGTACGCGCGGATCCGGTCGCGGTCCCAGCCGAGCGGCGAGACGACGCTCTCGGCGGCCCGCACCAGGCGCGTCTCGTAGAACTCGGCGTCGTAGCCGTCGACGTCCTCGAAGTGGAGGCGCACCCGCTCGCGGTTCCGCCGGGCGTCGTCGTCGACTACGACGTAGCGTACGTCCTGGCCCGGCCGGACGTCCAGGCCGTGTTCCCGCGCCCGCCGGAGCGCGGCGACCGTCCGCGTCCGGCTGTCGTACGCGTCGGGCGGCTTCGACGTCCGGGTGGTGACCACGAGGTCCTCGGTCGGGACCGCGCCAGCCCGGAGCTCCGACCGGTGGCGCTGGAGCCTGTCGAGGACCGGCTCCGGCGCGTGGTGGTCGTCGAGCGCCTCGACGAGCTCCCGCTGGACGCCGGCGACGAACGGGGGCGTGCTCCGCTGGCGGCGCTCGATGCCACGGAACTTGTAGGTCCCGTCGGCGCGGCGGCCGAAGTACCGGTTGAGCGCGCCACCCGGCCCGTCGCGCGACGGGACGAAGCACACCCACGCGAACTCGGCCTCGCGCTCGAGCCTGATGCCGACCGCGTCGCTCACCTCCTCGACGAGGTCCGACAGCGGCGCCGCGTCGGGGTCGACGGGCGTCACCCAGATGCTGTCGACGATGCCGTGGAGCACCCGCCAGCCGCCGCGCTCGAAGGCCTCCTTGGCCGTCAGCAGGATCTCCCGCGCGTAGGCGTTGATGGCCTCGTGGGCCTCGATCCGCCCGAACGTCGAGTGGCGGTAGCCCTGGTAGCCGAAGCAGGAGACGAGGATCCACTTGAGCGCCTCCCGCTTGGCCGCGAGGTCCGCGGCGGCCTCGTCGTCGGCCCCGGCGAGCTCGGCCTTCCACCGGTCCCGGTCCGTGACGAGGGGTTCGAGCACGCCGGGGACGAACCCCCCGGTCTCCGGGCAGACGCTGTACCCGAGCCCCGGCACGTCCTCGCGGTCGGGGTGGCAGTCACAGCAGACGGTCTCCGGGCTCACGTTGCGCGTGATCATGATGTTGGGGTACAGCGCCGAGAAGTCCACCTCGAACACCCGCTCGTGGAGGCCGACCTCCGGGTCGAAGGTGAACCCGCCGCGGTCGGCGTCGTGGAGCGTCCGGGCGTCCTTGAAGAACTCCGCGCGGCGTCCCCGCCACGGCGCGAGCACGCCGTCGTCGTGGGCCTGCCGGATCTGGATGGCCGTCAGGACGTTGCCGATGCTCGCCCAGCCACACTCCTGGAGCGGCTTGCCCGAGCGCCGGACGAGGTAGCGCAGTCCCGCGAGGTTGGTCTCGCCCAGCAGGAAGCTGTTGGCCCGGTTGAGGATGGCCCGGCCGGGGACGTGGTACCGGGCGGGCGAGTGGCCGACCCGGCCGTAGCTGGTGTAGGTGCTGGCGCCGGCGAGCCGCCGCCAGCCGGGCTCGCGACCCAGCCGGAGGTCGACCCCCACCTCGTCGGCCCGCTCGTACAGCACCGGCAGGAGGTCCGCGTCGTCGAACACCAGGACGTCGGGGTCGGTCCGTTCCAGTCGCCCCTGGAGGGCGTCGAGGGCGCCCGCGGGGTCGTCGTCGAGGGCCTCGCCGTCGACCCGGACGGCGGTGACGTCCCCGTCGGCCAGCGGCTTCTCGTCGATGCCGAGGTGCGACACCGTCAGGTCGCCCGACGGCGTCGGGTCGACGTCGCGCTCGAGGCAGTACCGGAACTGCGGGCTGAGGTCGACGTCGTACAGCCGGACCGTCCCCGGGGCGTACCCGTCGGCGTGGAGGCGCTTGACCTCCGAGGCGAGCGTCCGCACCTCGCCGACCCGGTGGAGGTCGACGCGGACGACCGGCTCCGGCTCTGCCGCCCGCAGGCCCGTCCGCCACCGCTCGACCCCGGTCGCGGCGACCTTCGGGTCGGCGTCGAGGCGCGGGCGCAGGTCCTCGAGCGCCCGGGTCGGCCCGCCGACGTACACCGACGGGGTGTAGTCGTGGACGCGCCGGGCGACCGTCCCCCCGACCGCCCACTCGACGACGTCGTCCTCGCGGACGTCGACCGCGAACGTCATCCCTCTCCGTCGGACTCCAGGGCCGCGACGCGCTGGCGGAGCCGGTGGAGCTGTGCCTCCTGGGCCAGCAGTATCGAGAGCACCATCGCCCGGTGGGGGTCGGTCGCGTTGGCGTGGCTCGCGGCGTGGGCGTGCTGGCGGGCCTGCTCGAACAGCGCGTCGAAGTGGGGCTTGTTGCGCCGGCGGAGGCTGCGACGGAACGCCCCCCAGGACTCCTCCTGGGAGCGCAGGAAGTCCCGGTAGGTGGGGTTCGTCCGGCCCATCAGCCCTCCACCGTCGGCCAGCCGGCGTCGACGGCCGCCGCGACCGGGTCCTCGTCGGCGACCGCGCCGAGCAGGTCGACCCAGTAGGGGATGGTCGTCTGCCAGCCGCCCCGCCGCCAGTAGACGCGCGTCTCGAACCCGTCGCTCTCGTAGGCGAGCCCGAACCGGGTCTCCCGGCAGCGTATCTCGGCGTCGGCGGCCGAGGCGACCGCCGCCGGCTCGTCCTCGCCGCCGGTCGAGACCAGCACCGGGAGGTCGTACGTCTCGGCGGCCGCCGAGAGCATGGCCAGCGCGGACGCGAGCAGCTCCTCGCCCTCCCAGTCGGGGACGTCGTCCTCGCGGTACAGGTCGGCGACCAGCGGCACGACGACCAGCCCCGCGCCGTCGGCGACTCGTCGCAGCACCCGCCGGACGAGCGCGTGGTGCTGGTGGGCGGTAAACGCCCGCGCGACCCGCAGGTCGTCGAGGACCCGCTCGGCGGGGGCGAGGTCGTAGAGCACGTGGGTCGAGGCCTCGTTGCCGCTGTCGATCCAGTACGCCGGTGCCGTCGCGTCCCTGAGTTCGCTCACCACGAGCCGGTGGAGCGCCGGCGAGCGCGAGGGCCGGCGGAGCACCGTCACCCCCGGGTCGAGGCCGGGGACCGCCTCGGGGCCGTCGGGTTGCTGTCGAACCATCGGTGGGGACGACAGGTGGGGCGCGAACGAGGATGAACGTTCGCCACGATTGCGGCGGAAGTGAAAGTGGCCGAGTCGTCCGGTCTCCGGCGTCCTCGAGGGCGGCAGGACTGTGGTGGTGGCAGAACCGGGTCCCGCCAGTTCGGCCGCAGGATCGCGCGTGACCGCACCCGCAGACCGCCACTCGTGTTTGAGCCTCAAACCGTTGGAAATCCCCCCTGTGCCGGTTGCCCGACCGGCATCCGTCCCAGCTCTTCCCGCCTCGTCCACGGGCGCTGGCCGCGCCCGGGGCTCGGTGCCCCCCTTTGGCTGACCGGCCAGCCGACGGGCCGGGAGCGGCGCTCGGGCCGCGACCCGGGGA
>CAYWNQ010000215.1:0-3395 GCA_964459695.1 uncultured Halobacteriales archaeon
TCGGCGTCGAGTTCCGCGAGAACGAGCCCGCCGGCGGCATCGTCGGCGTCTCGGGACTGCTGCTCGGGTTGGGCGAGCGCCGCGGCCTCCCGGTGGCGTGCCTGATGGGCGAGACCTCCGGCTACCTGGTCGACCCCAAGAGCGCCCGGGCCGTGCTGGAGGTCCTCCAGACCGTGCTCGACTTCGACGTCGGCTACGACGCCCTGGAGGACCGCGCCGAGGAGATGGAGGAGGTCGTCCGGAAGATCCGCGAGATGGAGCAGGGCCAGGGTCCCGCCGAGGAGGACCTCCGGTACATCGGCTGACCGGGCCGGCGGGGCGTCGCATTGATTAGGCGCTCGCCCCAACGGCGGGTGTGCACGGAACCTGGGTGGGGCTCCCGGCCTGGCTGGTCCACGGCGTGGTGCTCGGCGCCCTCGCGAGCATCGCCGTCGCCGCCGTCTTCGCCGCCGGCAGCCGGCTGCTGCCCGCGGGGAGTCCCGCGGGGGCCGGCGACGGCGGCGCCGACCGGCGTCGCGCCGAGATCCGGGGCTACCTCCGGGCCATCGGCGAGCCGTTCGCCGAGGACCACGGCGTGGCCGGCGAGCGGGTCCCCTTCTACCTGACCGACCGTGACGTCGCCGTCACGTTCGACCCGCGGGTCTACTACCGGCTGGCGCCGACGGAGACCGCGGCGGTCCTGGTCGAACACGAGCTGCCGGGCTGGCGGCTCGGCGACCGGCTGCCGTTCGAGACGCCCGACGTCGGCGTCGACGAGGACCCCGACGCGCCCCGACGGAGCGCCTACGACGAGCTCGGCCTCCCCGCCGGCGCCTCCGCCGAGGCCGTCGAGCGGGCCTATCGCGAGCGTGTCAAGGAGGTCCACCCCGACCAGGGCGGCGACCGGGCGGCGTTCGTCCGGCTCCGGGAGGCCTACGCCGCGGCGAGCGAGGACGCCGCCGACCGGGGGACGAGCGACGTGCCCGCCGCGGGAGGGCGGCGGTGAGCCGCGAACCCGTCACCGAGCCGGTGGTCGCCCAGCTCGCGGCGGTGCTGGAGACGGGCGAGGTCGACCACGCGGTGAACTGGATGACCGTCCAGGGCGTCGCCCACCGGGCCGGCCACGAGGAGCTCGCCGCGTTCGTCGCCGACGCCGACGCCGCGACCTACTACGAGGCCGTCAGGGCCGCCGCCGACCGGGCCGACGCCGACGTGAGCGTCCCCGACCCCCGGCCCGGCCGGCGGGAGTCGCCGTGAACTACCGCGAGCGGTCGCTGCTCGTCGGGGACGCCCTCGTCGTCGCCGACCTCCACGTCGGCCGGGACGCGACCTCGACCGTCGCGGGCCGGGTCGGCGAGCACGGCGACCTGGTCGAGCGCGTCGGCGGCCTGCTGGACCGCCACGAGCCCGCCGAGCTGGTCGTCGCCGGCGACCTGCTCCACTCGTTCGGCGAGCTGCCGACCGGCGTGATGGAGACGCTGACCGAGCTGCGCCGCCGCGCGGCGGCGGTCGACGCCGACGTCGTGGTCACGCCCGGCAACCACGACGCGATGCTGGACTCGCTGTGGGACGGCCCGACGCCGGCGACCCACCGCCCCGCCGGCCGGGGCGACGTCGTGGTGTGTCACGGCCACGAGCCGCCCGACGTCGACGCCGACTGCTACGTCGTCGGCCACGACCACCCGACCATCGAGATACAGGGCAGCCGCCGGCCCTGCTTCCTCGTCGGCGAGGCCGCCTACCGCGGCGCGGACGTGGTGATGTGCCCGGCGTTCACCCGGCTCGCCAGGGGCGTCGCCGTCAACGGGCTGGCCGGCGCCGACCTCCAGTCGCCGCTGGTGCGCGACCTCGCGGCGTTCCGACCGGTCGTCCGGGACGCCGACGCCGGGGAGACGCGCACCTTCCCGCCGCTGGGCGAGCTACGCGGGCTGCTCTGAGTCCAGCACCGCGTCGGCGGCCCGGCGGCCCGACTCCAGGGCGCCCTGGATGGACGACCACCGGGTGTAGTCGCCCGCGAGGTAGACCGGCCCGAACGGCTCGTCGACCGACGGCAGCAGGTCCCGGAAGCCCGGCGGCTGGCGGAACTGGGCGAGCCCGACGCGCTCGGTGCGCACGGGCTCGAAGCCGTCGAAGCGGTGCTCGGGGTACCACGCCGCCAGCGCCTCGCGGACCTCGCCGGCGAGGACCTCGTCGCTCTCGTCCTGCTCGCCGAGGAACGTCGCCGCCAGCAGGCTGCGGCCCTCGGGGGCGTACTCCGGGGCCGCCGCCGACAGCGGCGCGACGACGTTGGGGCGGTCGTCCGCCGCGTTGAGCAGGACGCGCGAGCCGGTGTCGAGCTCCCGGTCGTCGACGGCGACGTACTGGGTGACACAGCCACGGGACTCGGTCGGGACGGTGACCCCGGCCAGCCCGGCGGCCGACGCCGGGTCGGTCGCGACGACGGCGGCGTCGCCCGTCAGGGACTCCGCGCCGACGTCGACCGCCACCCCGTCGCCCTGTGGCAGGACCTCCTCGACCGCCCGGCCGGTCTCGATGGTCGCCCCCGCGGCTCGCGCGCGGTCGGCGAGCTGGGCCGGGATGGCACCCATGCCCTCGGCGGGGACCGCCGCGGCCCCCTCGGCGAGCATCTTGACGGTGTACTCGAACACCGACGAGGCCGTCCCCAGCCGCCGGTCGAGGGTGAGGCCGCCGTACAGCGGCGCGGCGACGTTGTCGAGGAACCGCCGGGAGAACCCCTCGGCCTCGAGGTAGGCCGCGATGGTGCGGTCGTCGCGGTCGACGAGGTCGGCGGGGTCGCGCTCCCGGAGGCGCCGCCGGAGCCGCCAGAGGTGGTACTTGTCGGCGAGTCCGACGTCGCGGTTGAACAGCGTCGCCAGCGCCCCGGACGGGTCCCGGACGGAGTCCGACAGCGTCGACCGATGGCCCGGCCTGGCGATGGTAACGCCGTGGGCGAACCGCCGGAGGTCAAGCGCCCCGAGGTCCAGCTCGCGGCGTGCGGCGGGGTAGGCCGTGAACAGCACCTGGAAGCCCCGGTCGAACGTGAAGCCGTCCTCGTGGACGCTGCGGACCCTGCCGCCGACCTCGTCGCGGGCCTCGACGACGGTGACGTCCCGGCCGGCCTCGGCCAGCGTGCTTGCGGCGGTCAGGCCGGCCAGGCCCGCGCCCGCGACGATGACGGTCATGACAGTTGGTTCCTCGTGGGGGCGGGAAAAGCCTGGGCGTCCCGGCTAGGGTGGGGGTGATCGCCGCAGTTGGACCACCGGTTCGGGAAAATTCGAGGCTTGTTGGGCCATTACCGCAACCACAGACCGCACTCGTGCTTGCCCCTAGGAGTACCGCTGGAAAGCCCCCCGCCCGCTCGACCGCTAGGATTCCCGCATGATTCCCCCGCCGACCGCTGCTCGTGCTTGAACCTA
>CAYWNQ010000216.1:0-3395 GCA_964459695.1 uncultured Halobacteriales archaeon
CGGTCGAGCGGGGGCTTTCCGGCGGTGGTCGTGGTGAGAGGCACGCGTGGCTTCGAGGCGAGGCGAACGTCTGTCGTTGGCTACTCTGAACGGTGCCCCGAGCCCCTCACGAAAACCTATACGCACTCACCACCGAGACCGCCCATGGGACGCGTCCTCTCACACATCGGCATCGGCGGCGCCGCCGTCGACACCATCCTCCCCGACACCGACCTCGCGCCCGGCGAGACCGTCGAGCTCACCATCGAGCTCGAGGGCGGCGACGCCGACCACGAGATCCAGGGCATCTACTTCACCCTCCTGACCGACGTCGACGGCGACGACGTCACCCTCGCGGAGTTACGGCTGGACGAGCCGTTCACCCTCGCTGCCGGGGAGTCGACGACCACGACGACCGACATGACCCTCCCCCGCTCGACGCCCGTCACCGGCGGCGACCAGGCGGTCTGGCTCGAGACCGGCCTCGACATCGACTGGGCCGTCGACCCCACCGACCGCGACACGGTCGAGATCGTGCCCGACGAGCACCTCGCGGCGCTTTTCGAGGCGCTCGAGGAACTCGGGTTCACCCCCGAGGAGGTCGGGACGGCGCGGACGGAGTGGCTCGACGACCGCGAGTTCGTCCAGCGCTTCGCCTTCGCCCCCGACCCCGACCGGTGGCCGGACCTCGACGGCCTGGCCCTCATGCCGGTGCTCCGGGGCGAGGACGTCCGGGTCTTCCTCGAGATCGACGAGGACGAGGACGCCGAGCACCTGACCGACCACGACTACGACGCCCAGGAGGTCACGCTGACGCTGGAGACGACCAACGTCGACATGCTCCGCCGGCGGCTGAAGGCCGCCATCGAGCAGCACGTGAACGTCTGAGCTACCGCGCCAGCAGCGCCCGGACCGTCTCCCGGACGCTCTCGGTCGGTTCCCACCCCAGGTCCTCGCGGGCCGCCGCCGTGTCGACGCCGAACGCCTCGACCAGCGTCTCGTTGCCGCGGGGGTTCTCGACCAGCCGGACCTCGGGCTCGAGCCCCCGCTCCTCGCGGGCCAGCTCCGCGACCAGCTCTGCCACGGCCATCACCGAGGGGTCCTCGTCGGTGGCGATCTCGAACTTCTCGACGCCGGTCTCGCCCGCCGCGCGCCGGTCGACCAGCCGCTCGGTGCTCCGCACGAACGCGTCGGCGACGTCCTTCACGTGGACGAAGTTGCGGGCCTGGCTCCCGGGCTCGTAGACGGTCATGGGCTCGCCGGCCAGCGCACGGTCGACGAAGAAGTTGATGACGGTGCCCTTCGAGACCTCCCGGTCGCCCACGCGGTGGCCGCCGTAGAGGTTCGAGATCATGAACTGGTGGGCGGGGAACGCGTCGACCGCGAGGTCGTCGATGGCGTGCTCGCCGAGCAGCTTCGTGCGCCCGTACCAGTTCATCGGGGCCCGCGGGTGGTCGACGGTGATGGGGAACCCCTGCGGGTCGCCGATCACGGCCATCGAGAACGGGAACACCATCCCGGCGCCGGTCTGCCGGCAGTGCCACGCCACGTTCGCGGTCCCGACGACGTTGGTCTCGTAGGCGAGATCGGCGTTCTCCTCGCAGTCGTCGACGCCGGAGATCGCCGCCAGGTGGACCACCACGTCGGCGCCCGCGAGGGCCGCCTCGAGGCGGTCGCGGTTCCGGATGTCCACCTCCTCGACGGTCACGTCGCCGACCGACCGGACGTCACCGCGGTAGAAGTTGTCGACAGCAGTGATTCCCCACGCGGGGTGGTCGCGCTGCAGCAGGTGGACGACGCGACTGCCGATGTAGCCGGCGGCGCCGGTGACTGCGACGGTGGGGTTACTCACGATGTGGGTAACTCGAGGGGGCCGGTAATGGGTTTTCCGCTACCTGCGGGGTCGGCGAAAGCCTTTGTATACTACAGCGTATACAGACCGGCATGAGCAAGACCATCCGGGTCGACGAGGACACGCACGCCAGGCTCGAGCGCCTCAAAACCGAGGAGGAAACGTTCGACGACCTGATCGAGCGGTTGCTCGCGGACCGCCGAGAGCTGGTTCGCTCCGGTGCGGGCCTGTGGGGGGACTCCGACGCCGGGACTCGGGCGAGAGAGAAGCGCCGGGAGATGAAACACGACGTCGGTCCATGACGCTGTTCGATAGCAGCCTCCTGATCGACTACCTCGATGGTGACGTCGGGGCGATCGAGTACGTGGAGGACAACATCGACCACCGGGCCATCGCCCCACCCCTGGTCCTGTACGAGGTGTACCAGGGAGAGGTGTTCAAATCGGGACCGACGGACCTCGACGCCGTCGGCGGCGCACTCGAGTGGCTCACGGTCTCCGAGGCGACGTCGGGCTGTGCCCGCCGGGCGGCGGAGCTGCAGACGTCCCTCGCCGACGAGGGACGTGTGCTGGCCGCCAGGGATGCGTATATCGCCGGGTGCGCCATCGAACTCGACAGTCGACTCGCTGTGTCCGACGAGGATTTCGACGTGGCTGGGTATCCGGCGGGACTGACTGTCGACGTCGTGTAGGTCAGGGTGATCGGTCTTCGAACGTGGCGGCAAGGTCCCCCACGCCCTCCGCGAGCGTCCACTCGGGCGAAAAGCCCGTCTCCCCGAGCCGGTCGAAGTTCACGTGGTAGGAGGGCCCCGGGTGCTCGTCCTCCAGGTAGGTCACCTCGACGTCGCCCACCGCCTCCTCGACGACGCGGGCCACGTCGGCGATGCGGTAGTTCTCCGTGCCGGCGCCGACGTTGTACACCGACTCGGGCCACGACCCGGGGTCGAGCGCGCCGTCGGCGAACGCCCGGGCGGCGTCGGCGGCGTGGATGAACGGCCGCCAGTTCGAGCCGTCGCCGTACACCGTCAGGGGCCGGTCGGTCAGCGCCCGGAACACGAAGTCGTTGACGACCAGGTTGAACCGGATGCCCGGCGCGGCACCGTACACCGTCGACAGCCGGAGGGCGGTGCCGTCCATGCCGTGGGTCTCGCAGTAGTCGGCCAGCAGCGTCTCGGCGGCCAGCTTCGACTCGGCGTAGGGGTTGATGGGGTCGGGCTCGACCGTCTCGTCGATGTCGGTGCTGGTCGCCCGGCCGTAGACGTTGCACGAGGACGCCACCACGACGTTCTCGACCCCCAGCTTGCCCGCCGCCCGCAGCACGTTCTCGGTGCCGTCCCGGTTGACGGCGAACGTCTCCTCGCGGCGGTCGTGGGTGCCCGCGGCGCCGGTGATGGCCGCGAGGTGGACGACGGCGTCGACGTCCCGGGTCGCGGACTCGACGTCGCCGTACTCCCGGACGTCGCCCCGGCGAACGGCCAGGTCGGCGTCGACCTCGCCCACGAGCGCCGCCGGCGACCCCGAGACCATGGAGTCGAACGCGACCACGCCGTCCACGGCCTCGTGCT
>CAYWNQ010000217.1:0-3376 GCA_964459695.1 uncultured Halobacteriales archaeon
ACCGCCGCCGACGAGCCCAGGCCCGCGCCCAGCGGGATGGCGCTCTCGACGGTGACGTCGACCCCGGCTTCCGGCGCCCCGGCGACCTCCCGCGCGTGCTCGATGGCCGCCTCGACGTAGCCCATCGCCGCCTCCACCAGCCGGGAGGGGACGTCCACGTCCGGGGTCTCGGCCGCGTCGCCGGCGTACTCGACGGTGAAGCCGTCGAGCGTGAGGTCCTCGGCGTGGACCACCAGGGCGTCGTCGTCGCGGGGCTCGACGGTCACCCGGGCCCGGCGCTCGATGGCACAGGGGACCGCCGGCTCGCCGTAGACCACCGCGTGCTCCCCGAACAGGTAGACCTTGCCCGGGGCGCTCGACACTGCCATGGTCGCTGGTCAGGCCGGGTGGGCAAAAGCGTGTTCCACCGCCGGGACCGGGACGTGACGGTCCCTGCCCGGCCCGCGTGCCACCCCCTCGGCACGCTCTCCGGGCCTCAGTTCCGGAGGCCGTAGCCTCGCTGCATCAGTGTCACGACGGCGGCCACGGCCACCGCCGACGCGCCCGCGAGGACGGCCAGCGCCGTGAACGGCGCGACGGCGGACTCGCCCAGCAGCCCGTACCGGATGCCGCTGACGATGTACACCATCGGGTTCGCATAGGAGGCGGCCAGCAGCGGGCCCGACAGGTCCGACAGCGGGTAGAACACGCCCCCGAAGAACACCAGCGGCCGGAGCAAGAACTGGTTGAACACGGTGAGCTGGTCGAAGTCGTCGGCCCACAGGCCCCCGGCGACCCCGAGGCTGCCGAACAGCGTGACGACCAGCACCAGGAACGCCAGGCCGACGACCGGGTGCCGGACCGGGACCGACGTGAACGCCAGTCCCAGGGCGAAGATGACCACCGCGACCGCCAGTCCGCGGACGGCGCTGGCAGTCAGGTAGGCGGCCACCTGCTCGCGGGGCCCGATGGGGGCGGCCACCACGGCGTCGATGTACTCCTCCCACCGGCCGTGGAACACGGTGAACGAGGCGTTCTGGAACGACTGGCTGATGGTGCCGAGCGCGATGAGGCCGGGGATGACGAACTGGATGTAGGGGACGGCGGTGCCGCTGCCGTACTCGACGGCGCCGATGCGGCTCCCCAGTACCACGCCGAAGACGGTGACGTACAGCCCGTTGGTGACGATCGAGGGCAGGATGGTGTTGTTCGGCCGCCGGACCACCCGCAGCACCTCCCGTCGGGAGAGCGCCCAGGTGCGCACCAGCCACTGCGGGAGGCGCGACCGGGCGCCCGCCGCCGGCACCGCGTCGGCACTCATCGCGGCACCTCCACCCGCTCGCCGCGCTCGCCGCCGGGCGAGGGCTGCTCGTCGGTCCGGGTCATGTCGACGAAGGCGTCCTCCAGGGTGGCCCGCCGGATCTCGACGTCGGTGACGCCGACGCCGGCCTCGACCAGCGCCGTGATGACCGCCGGGAGCGCGCTGGACGACCGCCGGGCGTCGACCGCGACGCCCTCGTCGGCCTCCCGGACGGCCACGACGGCGTCGATGTCGGAAAGCGGCTGGCCCTCGAGCGGCCCGTCCAGCGCCAGCCGGTAGGTGTCGGTGCCGCGCCGGCGCAGCTCGGCCGGGGTGTCGACCTCGACGCTGCGGCCCTGCTCGAGGATGCAGACCCGGTCGCAGAGCCGCTCGGCCTCCTCGATGTAGTGGGTGGTCAGCAGCACCGTCGTCCCGTCGTCGTTGAGGTCCCTGACGACGTCCCAGACGTCCCGGCGCAGCTGGACGTCCACCCCGGCGGTGGGCTCGTCGAGGATGAGCAGGTCCGGGTCGGTGACCAGCGCCCGGGCCAGCAGCATCCGGCGCTTCATCCCGCCGCTGAGCGCCTTGAACGTCGCGCCGGCCTTCTCCGTGAGCCCGACCCGCTCGAGGGCCTGCTGGGCGCGGGCCCGGGCGGCCTCGCGGGGGAAGCCGTGGTAGCCGGCCTTGTGCTCGAGCACCTCCCGGACCGGGAAGAAGCGGTCGACGTTGTACTCCTGGGGCGCCAGCCCGATGCGCTCGCGGATGGCGGGCCGCTCGTCGACCACGTCGTGGCCGAACACGGTCGCCGTCCCGCCCGTCGGCTCGGCGAGTCCGACGAGCGTCTCGATGAACGTCGTCTTGCCGGCCCCGTTGGGGCCCAGCAGGCCGAAGAACTCCCCGCGCTCGACGGTGACGGAGAAGCCGTCGAGGGCCCGGGTCTCGCCGTACTCCTTGACGAGCCCCTCGGCGTCGATGGCGGTAGATGCGTCCATACCCATGGCTGGGTGGGCGGGTCCTAAATGCGCGTTGGGACCGGCGAGGCGTGGCCGTGGGTGTGGACTCGTGTCGTCGTGGTCGCCACCTGGCTCGCTCGGGACCGCACCCTCGTGCTGGACCGCCACCTCCGCCCGGAAAGCCCCGAGGCGCTGGACCCGGGCGGCCCGCGGCTCGCGTGCCCACGGCTCCCTTCGGTCACCGCCCGCTCGTTCGGTGGCGCTCACTGGCTCGCGGCTTCGCCGCTCGGCTGAACCGAGGCCTTCCTCCGGTCGGCCTCGCCGGTCGCGCCGCCCGCTCGTTACGGTGTCGTGGGGCGCGGCCAAGCCCATGACGCACGCCTCGGCCCGTTCAGTCCCGGCTCGGGCCGGCTGGTCAGCCGGAACGGGCGGGGATTTCAGGCGGAATCACCGGTTCGAGCACGAGCGGCGGTCCGCGGAGGCGGTAGACGGTTCGAGGCTGCAGCCCGAGCTCGAGCCGGGGGTATTCAGGCGGTTCCATCGGTCAACGCCGTGATACGGCCAGTGCTGCGAAGAGAGCGACGGCCGGGGAACTCGACCGCGGTCCGTCGAGACCGGGACGACGGAATCTCGTAACTTTATCACCGAGGGAGCCGTCGGCCGGTGTATGACGGCCATTCAACTTGACGGTCTCCGGAAGGAGTTCGGCGACGTGGTCGCGCTCGACGGCGTGGACCTGACCGTCGAGCAGGGCGAGATCTTCGGCTTCCTCGGCCCGAACGGGGCCGGCAAGTCGACGACCATCGACGTCCTGCTGGACTTCGTGCGCCCGACGGCGGGGTCGGCGACCGTGCTCGGCCACGACGCCCAGGACGAGACGCTGGCGGTCCGGCGACGGACGGGAGTGCTCCCGGAGGGCTACCAGGTCTACGACCGGCTCACGGGCCGCCAGCACGTCAGGTTCGCCATCGACTCCAAGGGGGCCGACGACGACGTCGACCCCCTGCTCGACCGGGTCGGCATCCCGGAGGCGGCCGACCGGAAGGCCGGCGACTACTCGAAGGGGATGCGCCAGCGCCTCGTGCTCGCGATGGCGCTGGTCGGCGACCCCGACCTCCTCATCCTCGACGAGCCCTCGACGGGC
>CAYWNQ010000218.1:0-3362 GCA_964459695.1 uncultured Halobacteriales archaeon
CTGGCCGGGAGCGGCGCTCGGGCCGCGACCCGGGGAAGGGCAGGCCCGCGGTGGGTGGGGCTGAAAGGGGCGAGGCGTGCGTCGCGGCGCAGCCGCGACGGAACTGGTTGCCGGCGGAGCCGGCAACCCGGACGAAGGCAGCCGACGCAAGCACGCGACCGAAGGGAGCGCGCGCAGCGAGGCTCCCGAGTCCAGCGCCTCGGGGCTTTCCGGGCGGTGGTGGCGGTCCAGTCTGAGCATGCGGTCGAGCACGAGCATGCTAGCCAGCGTCTCGGAGCTTCTCGGCGGTGGCGACCACACACGAGCCGCCTACTGTCGGTGGGGGCAGTTCCGGACAAGGACGACGTGGGCGCATCCACACGGTTTAACCAGCCGCTCACCCACCACCAGCCATGGAGTTCGCCGCGTTCGCCGACCGGCTGGCCGCCGTCGAGGAGGAGACGGCGGACCTGGCGGTGACGGCGGCGGTGGCCGACCTGCTGGCGGCGGCGGACGAGGACCTCGAGCGCGTCGCGCGGTTCGTCCAGGGCCGGGTGGTCCCCGCCCACGACCCCACGACGCTGGACGTGGGGCCGGCGCTGTGCTACGCGGCCATCGCCGACGCGGCGGGCCGAAACGTCGACGCCGACGACGTCGAGGACCGGCTGGCCGACCTGGGCGACGTGGGCCGGGTCGCCGAGTCGTTCGACCTCGGCGGCCAGGCCGGTCTCGGGGCGTTCGGCGACGGCGGGGGCGGCGGGCTGACGGTGGCGGACGTGGACGCCGAACTGCGCCGCGTGGCCGCCGCCTCGGGCGCCGGCAGCGAGGACGAGAAGCGCCAGCGGCTGTTCGGGCTGTTCACCGACGCCGGTCCCCGTGAGGCCCGGTACCTCGCGCGGCTCGTCCTGGAGGAGATGCGGGTTGGCGTCGGCCAGGGGACCGTCCGGGACGCCATCGCCGAGGCGTTCGACGTCCCGGTCGAGGCGGTCGAGCGGGCCATCCAGCTGTCGAACGACGTCGGGCTGGTCGCGCGGGTAGCCCGCGACGACGGCGCCGCCGGCCTGGCGGACGTGTCGCTGACCGTCGGCCGGCCGGTCCAGGCGATGCTGGCCCAGGCCGGCACCGTCGGCGAGGCGCTCGAGGCCTGGGACGAGGCGGTGGTCGAGACGAAGTACGACGGCGCCCGGGTCCAGATACACTCCGACGACGAGGTCACCGTCTACTCGCGGAACCTCGAGGACGTGACCGACGCCCTCCCGGAGCTCGTCGAGCTGGTCGACGACCGGTTCGCCGGCCCGGCCATCGTCGACGGCGAGGCCGTGGCGGTCGACGACGACGGCGACCCGCTGCCGTTCCAGGAGATCCTCACCCGGTTCCGGCGCAAGCACGACGTCGCCGCCCAGCGCGAGGCGGTGGGCGTCCGGCTCCGGGCGTTCGATTGCCTCCACGTCGACGGCCGGGACCTGCTCGACGCGCCCCTCGTGGAGCGCCGCGAGCGGCTGGAGGCGGTGGCACCCCCGGAGGCGGTCTCGGAGGCCCTGGTGACCGACGACGCCGAGGCGGTCGAGGCGTTCGAGGCCGACGCGGTCGCCGCCGGCCACGAGGGCGTGCTGCTCAAGGACCCCGACGCGGCCTACACCCCCGGCCGGCGGGGCAAGAACTGGCTCAAGCGCAAGCCCGACGTCGAGACGCTGGACTGCGTCGTGACCGGCGCCGAGTGGGGCGAGGGCCGCCGCGAGGGGCTGTTCGGGACCTACGAGCTGTCGGTGGTCGGCGACGCGGGCTACGAGACGGTCGGCAACGTCGCGACCGGCCTCACCGACGCGGAGCTGGCGTCGCTCACCGAGCGCCTCGAATCCCACGTGCTGGCCGAGGACGGCCAGACCATCGACCTCGAGCCGGCGGTCGTCGTCGAGGTCGGCTACGAGGAGATCCAGGCGTCGCCGACCTACGGCTCGGGCTACGCGCTCCGGTTCCCGCGGTTCCGGGGGATCCGCGAGGACAAGGACCCCGCCGACGCCGACGACGTCGACCGGGTTGAGCGCCTCGCCGACCGGGCGTGACTGCCGTCGCTTCCCGGGACTGGCCTACAGCCGGTCCTCTAGGGCGTCGAGGCGCGCCTCCAGCTCGCCGACGCGCTCGGCCAGGTCGGCGACCGCCTCGGCGTCGGCGGCGCCCGACTCGACGGTGCGGATCCGGCGGGCCAGTTCGTCGTGGACCTCGCGGGCCTGGGGACCGACGCCGGCGGCGTCGTCGACGTCCCGTTCAACCGATTCGATGCGCCGTTCGAGTTCGTCGTCGCTGACCATTGGGGCGGGCGTGTGCGGTTCGTTCCCTGACACAAAAGGTCCCCCAGCGCGGCTTCTGGGCGCGAGAAACGGACGACTGAAGGTCCGTCCGCGCCGACGGCCGGCATGCTCGTCCACCGCGGCCTCGCCGTCTCGTGGTTGGGCTACGCGACCGTCCGGCTCGAGACCCCCGTGGGTTCCGTCGCATACCTCGACCCGGGGCGCTACGGCGTCCTGGACGACGCCAGGCCGGGCGACGCCGACCTGGTCTGCGTGACCCACGACCACCACTACGACTCCGACGCCGTCCGGCGCGTCGCGGGCGAGGACGCGACGCTCGTTGTCTTCGCCGGCGTCGACGTCCACCGCATCGACCGTGACGTCGACCGGCCGGCCGACCTGCCCGTCGACGTCGTCCGGGTCGACGACGAGGCCGACCTCGCCGTCGGGCCGGTGGTGGTCCGGACCGTGCCGGCGTACAACCGCCCGGACGGCCCACACGTCGACGCCGTCGGCGACCCCCACCACCCCGAGGGCTCGTGCTGCGGGTTCCACCTGACGCTGCCCGGCACCGACGGCGACGTCCGGGTGTTCTGGCCCGGCGACAGCGACGCCCTGGCGGGCCACGCCGAGCTCGACGTCTCGGTGTTCCTGGCGCCCATCGGCGGGACGTTCACGATGGACCGCCACGAGGCGGCGACGCTGTCCGCCGACCTGGCGCCGGACCTCGTGGTGCCGGTCCACTACGACACGTTCGACGCCATCGACGCGGACGCCCGGGCGTTCGCCGCCGACGTGGCCGCCGCCGGCGTCCCGGTCGCCCTCGAGGCGCCCTCAGAGTAGCCAGGTCAGCGCGACCCCCGCCGCGAGCACGACGGCCAGGCCCACGATGAGCCGGAACGCCAGCGAGACGTACGGCCCGGCGGCGGTCAGGTCGGTGTCGGCGGACTCGGGGTCCAGCAGGAGCCGCCGTGCGCGTTCCAGGCGGGACTCCTCGTCACCGGTGGGCCGGAGGTCCTCCGACCCGCAGACGCAGGTGCCGGGGTCGCGGTCGTGGACCCGCCCGCAGTCCCGGCAGGTCCAGGCCATGTCGGT
>CAYWNQ010000219.1:0-3345 GCA_964459695.1 uncultured Halobacteriales archaeon
GCTACGTCGCGGCGACCTTCCACCTGATGACCCACGCGTTCTTCAAGGCCCTGCTGTTCCTCGGTGCCGGGTCGGTCATCATCGCCATGCACCACAACGAGGACATGTGGGACATGGGCGGCCTGAAGAACCACATGAAGGTGACGTACTACACCTTCCTCTCGGGGTCGCTCGCCCTGGCGGGCATCGTCCCGTTCGCGGGCTTCTGGTCGAAGGACGAGGTGCTGTACGAGGCGCTCGTCCACGGCATGGAGAACGAGATCCTGCTCGCGGCGTACGCCATGGGGCTGCTCGCGGTGTTCTTCACCGGGTTCTACACGTTCCGGATGGTGTTCCTCACCTTCCACGGCGAACCCCGGACCGACACCGCGCGTGACCCCCACGGCGTCCGCTGGAACGTGAAGGGACCGCTCGTCGTGCTCGGCATCCTCGCGGCGACAGCCGGGTTCGTCAACATGGTGCCGGTCGCGGAGCTGACCGGCGCGCACATCGAGTACCTCCACGCGTGGCTCAACGGTCCGGTGGAGGCGACCAGCGCCCACCACTACGGCGACCTGCTCTCCGAGGTCGCCGGCTACGAGGCGGCCGAGGGCGTGTCGCCGCTCCTGCCGGGCGCGGTGAGTCTCGCCCTCGCGCTGGCGGGCGCCGGACTGGCGTGGGCGCTCTACAACGAGGACTCGCCCGAGCCGCACACGGACAAGCTCGGCAGCGCGAAGACCGTACTGTTCAACAACTACTACCAGGACGAGTACCAGGTCTGGCTGGCCGAGGGCGTCACGCTCCCGCTCGCGCGGGCCGCCGACAAGTTCGACCAGGGCGTCATCGACGGCGTCGTCAACGGCGTCTCCAGCGTGAGCCTCTTCGGTGGGAGTCGCGTCAAGCGCGTCCAGAGCGGCGTCGTGACGAACTACGCCCTCCTGCTCGTGTTGAGCTTCGTCGTCCTGCTCGTCGTCATCGGCTTCACGGGAGGTTGGTTCTGAAATGTGGATCGAAGCGCTAATCGCGACTACGCTGGTCAGCGTGTTCGTCGTCTTCGTCGCCCCCAATCGGGTCGCGGGGAAGCTCGCGTTCGCGCTGAGCCTGCTCCCGACGGCCGGGAGTATCTGGATGTACAGTCGGTTCGGATCGACCGGCGCGGAGGGCAACGCCCTACTGGGCGGTAGCCTCGCCTTCGAGACGAACGTCAACTGGCTCGCACTCGGGCCGTACTCGCTGAACTGGCACGTCGGCCTCGACGGCATCAGCATGCCGCTGCTCGTACTGACGACGGTGCTCACCCCGCTCGCTATCCTGGCGGCGTGGACGCCCATCGACGAGCGCCAGAGCCAGTTCTACGGCCTGATGCTGTTCATGGAGACGAGCCTGCTCGGCGTCTTCGCGGCGCTCGACTTCTTCGTCTGGTTCGTCTTCTGGGAGATGGTCCTGGTGCCGATGTACCTGCTCATCGGCGTCTGGGGCGGCCCGCGCCGCAAGTACGCGGCGATCAAGTTCTTCGTCTACACGAACGTCGCCTCGCTGGTGATGTTCATCGGGTTCATCGCGCTCGTGTTCGGACTGGGCGACTCGGTGACGTCGATGGACATGCCGGCCATCGCCCAGGCGCTCAACGACGGCGGCCTGACAGGGTTCGCCGGCGTGGGCGCGAACACCCTGAAGGTACTGGCGTTCTTCGCCATGTTCCTCGGGTTCGCGGTGAAGGTCCCGGTCGTCCCGTTCCACACGTGGCTGCCGGACGCCCACGTCGAGGCCCCGACGCCGGTCTCCATCATGCTGGCCGGCGTCCTGCTGAAGATGGGGACGTACGCGCTGTTGCGGTTCAACTTCACGATGCTGCCGGGCGTGGCGCGCGACTACGCGCTGCTCATCGCCCTGTTCGCCGTGGTGAGCGTCATCTACGGCGCGATGCTGGCGCTCGCCCAGACGGACCTCAAGCGCATCGTCGCGTACTCCTCGGTGTCCTCGATGGGGTACGTCATCCTCGGACTCGTCGCGTACACCGTCTACGGCATGGGCGGCGCGACGTTCCAGATGATCGCCCACGGCCTCATCTCGGGGCTGATGTTCATGGCGGTCGGCGTCATCTACAACACGACCCACACCCGGATGGTCTCGGACATGTCCGGGCTCGCCGACCGGATGCCCATCACCGTCGCGGTGTTCGTCGCGGGCGCGTTCGGCTACATGGGCCTGCCGCTGATGGCCGGTTTCGCCGCGGAGTTCTTCATCTTCGTCGGCGCGTTCGAGTCGACCGTGCTCGCCGGCACCGTGCTGGGGACGAACGGTCTCGCCATCATCACGGCGATAGCGATGTTCGGCATCGTCATCGTCGCCGGCTACCTGCTGCTGGCGATGCAGCAGACGCTGTTCGGGCCGTTCGAAGTCGAGACCGACTACGAGGTCGGCCGCGCGGCGTTCCACGACGTCGCGCCCCTCGTGGTGCTCGTCCTGCTGGTCATCCTGCTCGGGGTCGACCCGAACATCTTCTACACGATGATCCAGGACGCGGTCCGTGACATCCCCACCGTTGCCCAGGCCGCGGCGACGGGAGGTGGTCACTGATGGTGTTCCAGTGGCCGACGTGGTCCGCGATAGCGCCCACGCTCGTCCTCGGCCTGACCGCCATGCTGCTGTTCGTCGTGGACAGCATCTCGCCCGACTCGGCGAACCGGGGGCTGCTGTCCGGCATCGCGACGGTCGGATCGGTCGTCGCGCTCGGCATCACCGGCTGGTTCCTCAGCGCCGGCACGGGCGAGGAGGCCATCACGCTGTACAACGGCGCGCTCGTCGTCGACACGATGAGCCTGTTCTTCGTGCTCATCTTCACCAGCGTCACCGCGCTGGTGTCGGTGGCGAGCTACGACTACCTGCGCGACCACTCCTACCAGGCGGAGTACTACGCGCTGGTCGTGCTGGCCGCGACGGGCATGACGCTGATGGCGAGCGCCAACAGCCTCGCCGTCGTGTTCGTCAGCCTCGAACTCGCCAGCCTGCCGTCGTACGCGCTGGTCGCCATCCTCAAGCAGAACCGCGGCAGCGTCGAGGCGGGTCTGAAGTACTTCCTCATCGGCGCGCTGTCGTCGGCCATCTTCGCCTACGGCATCAGCCTCGTCTACGGCGTCACCGGGTCGCTGCGGCTGCCCCAGGTGGCGTCGGCGCTCGCCGGCAGCGGCTGGGACGGCGTCTCGGGCGTGCTCGGCGTCGGCGTGCTGATGGTGCTCGGCGGGTTCGCGTTCAAGACCGCCTCGGTCCCGTTCCACTTCTGGGCGCCCGAGGCGTACGAGGGCGCGCCCGCGCCCATCTCGGCGTTCCTCTCGTCGGCCTCGAAGGCCGCCGGGTTCGCCGTCA
>CAYWNQ010000220.1:0-3322 GCA_964459695.1 uncultured Halobacteriales archaeon
GAACGACGTCCGCCGGCTCCCGGTGGTCGAGGACGGCGCGCTCGTCGGCATCGTGACCACGACGGACCTGTCGTACTTCCTCCCGCGGCTGACCGACCGCCACCGACGGCCGGCGGTGCCCGGACCGGGCGACCCCCCGGGGCTGTCCGTCGAGGGCCGGGACGACTGGCAGGTCGAGCTCCCCGAGCCGCCGCTGTCGGTGGGCGACGTCGTCCGGTTCCGGAACCGCCTGTCGCCCGAGGACGTCCGGGCCTTCGCCTCCGCGACGGGCGACACCAACCCGCTGCACCTCGACGACGAGTTCGCCGCCGGGACGCGGTTCGGCGGCACCATCGTCCACGGGATGCTCACGGCGGGGGTGATCTCGGCGGCGCTGGCGCGGCTCCCGGGGCTGGTGATCTACCTCGGCCAGGACCTGCGGTTCCTCGGGCCGGTCCAGGTCGGCGCGGACGTCACCGCGGTCTGTCGGGTCATCGAGGAGCTCGGCGGCGGCCGGTTCGAGCTCGCGACGACCGTCTACGACGCCGACGGCGAGCGGGTGCTCGACGGTGAGGCGACGGTGCTCGTCGAGGCTCTCCACGGGTCCGAGGCCGCTGACGAGGCCGGCGCGGGCGCGCCCGGCTAGTCGGCCACGTGGCTCCGCAGGCGCTCGGTGCGGTGGGGATCGAACGTGTAGGGGACACGCTCGGTCGGTCGGACCTCGTCCCCGGTCAGCCACCGGTCGGTGACTGGGGGCTCGTTCGCGCCGGGTCGGGCGTCGGTCGGGCGTTGTGTGCTCATTCGTCGGGTTCCGGGTGGGTCGAGTGGCCGTACGGTCGAGAATCGCCGGTCAGTGGAGCCGTACGGCGAGCATCCGTCTACCCGCCCCTTCACCGGTATCCTTCATAAAAGTTCAGGTAAGAACGGCGTTTGCCGGGGACTCACGAGCCGGCGTCGTCGGGCAGCTCCGCGGACAGCGCGTTCATCACCGACGCGAGCCGGGTGCCCTTGCCGACGGGGCCGTCCATCTCGAACTCCCCGCCCATGAAGCCGCCGACGGGGTCGACGTCGCCGGTGACGAGCCCCACGAGCACGTCGGCGGGGCCCTCGATGCGGAGCGTCGGGTCCTCGATGTGGCCGGCGCCGCCGGTCACCGCGTTCGCGTCGCCGTCGACGACCAGGTGGCCGGTCATCTCGCAGTCCGTGGCGGCGAAGTTGACGGTGACGTCGGTGGTGGCCTCGCCCCGGACGGCCGGCGAGTTCTCCGCCAGCGTCTCGACGCCGGTCCAGAGGAACGCCTGGAACTCGTCGGCCAGCTCCGGATTGTCCGCGACGAACCCGGCGACGTCGGTGGCCTCCGTGCGCACGACGACGCGGCCGAACAGCTCCGGGCGCTCCTCGACCAGCGCCGGCACCTGGCCGTCGACGGCGGCCAGGACGTCGGGAAGCTCCGCGGCGAGCCGGTCGTCGTCGGCCGCGAGGGCGGCCTCGACGCGGTCGACTGGTGGGTCGCTCATGGGTCGGTCGAGGGGTGTGTCCGGACGTTCGAGTGCCCGGTCCGTCACACCTGAGGCGGTTGAAGGGGTCAGTCCGCGGGCGCGTCCTCGAGGGCGACCAGCTCCTCCACCGGCGGGAGCTCGGCCTCGGCCTCGGTGATGACCTCGATGCGGCGGTTCACCTTGTCGCGGGCGTACTCCACGAGCGGCCCCGGGTCGGTCGCGACGCCGGAGGTGTGCTGGAGGATGCCCGCGACGTCGGCGAGCCGCTCGTTCAGGGTGTCCCTGACGAGGTCGGGGTCGACTCCGTCCTCCTGGACGTGGCCGCGGATCTTCGCCATCCCGAAGCCGACGTGGCGCCCCTCGTCGCTCCGGACGAGGTTCACCCCCTCCACGAGGGCGTCCAGCCGCTCGGCCTCGAGGTCGTCTGCCTCCCGCGTCGAGACCTCGTCGCTGCCCCGCTCGCTGTCGAACGTCGAGGTCAGCCCGTAGTAGCCGGTCTGGGCCAGGACCGACTCGACGACGAGGTGGTAGTGACAGTACGCCCGCACGCGGTTCTCGGGCGTGTCCTCCTCGAGCAGCCGGTGCATCGCGTCCTCCGTGGCGTCGAACAGGGAGACGTAGCCCGGCGGGAAGTACCGGTCGTCGGTGGGCGCGGTCACCTCGAAGCCCTGTTCCTCGGCGACGGGGTCGACGACCTCCCGCCAGTACCGGTCGAAGAACTGGGCGTGCTTGGCCTCCTCGTACACCTGGCTGGCGACGAACAGCTGGTCGTTCACGTCCTCGAGGACCAGCATCAGCGGCGCGAGGTCCTCGGTGACGGCCTCCTCGCCGGCGCCGAACAGCGCGAGCGCGGTCCGGAACTCGTCGAACTCCGCCTCGGTCACCTCGGCCTCGAGCAGCTTCCGGCGGTCGGCCGCGACGTCCGCGTCGGCCACGTCCTCGTAGGGGTCCCAGTGGTTGTAGACGGCGTGCCTGAAGTAGCCGCCGGCGAAGCTGTCGGGGTCGAGGCGGTGGCCGCGGTCCGCTGCGTACCGGGACATGCCACCTGACGGCCGCTCCCCGCTCATCCGTCTTCGGCCGCAGGTGTGAGGCGTATTAACACGGATGTCGGCTACACCCCTCACGTGAGAGGCCCCTTTAGTACCCCGGAACTCGCCGGCACCACCGCTACGGTCCCCGCCGCGGTGGGGACGCACATGCGATACGTCCGGTTCCAGCTGGTGCCGCCCGACGGGACGCTGCACCCCATCGAGGCCGACCTGCGTGCCGCGGGCGTCGAGACCCGCGCCATCCACCACTTCCGGATGCTGGCCGACGGCACGGCGGTGACGTTCCACGAGCTCGTCGGCGACCGGGCCGCGGTCGAGGCCGTCGCCACCGACCACCCCGACGTCCGCTCGCACGACGTCGCCGCAGACGGCACGGAGCTGTTCGTCCACACCCGGTTCGAGCCAAACGAGCTGACCGCCTCGGTGTACGGCGTGGCCCAGTCGCTGGACCTCGTGCTCGACATGCCGATGACCTACACCGACCGCGGCGCGCTGCGCATCACCGCCATCGGGGAGCTGGCGACGTTCCGGGACGCGATGGACGCCGTCCCCGAGGACGTCGGCCTCCGGCTGCTCGACACCGGCGAGTACGACCCCGAGGGCGGCGAGCTGTACGGCGCCCTCACCGAGCGCCAGCAGGCCATCCTCCGGACCGCGGTTGCGGCGGGCTACTACCGCGAGCCCCGCGAGGCGACCCTGGCGGACCTGGCCGAGGAGCTCGACGTGGCCGCGGGCACGGTCGGCGAGCACCTCCGGAAGATCGAGGCCGAACTGCTGACGAGCGTGGTGCCCTGA
>CAYWNQ010000221.1:0-3307 GCA_964459695.1 uncultured Halobacteriales archaeon
GCGGCGGGGGTGGGCATCCTCGTGGCGAAGGTCGGGCGGTTCCCCTACACGGTGGCGCTGCTGCTGGCCGGGCTGGCCATCTCCGTCGTCGGGTTCGACGTCGAGATCCGGCTGACCCACGACCTCATCTTCCTCGTGTTGCTGCCGCCGCTGCTGTTCGAGGGGGCCGCGACGACGGACTTCGAGCGGCTCCGGCGCAACCTGCCCGTCGTGCTGCTGATAGCGGTCGTCGGCCTCGTCGCGGCGGTTGCGTTCCTGGGTGCCGTCGGCAGCCGCGTCTTCGGGTTCGAGCTGCTGGTGGCGCTGCTGTTCGCCGCGATGATACTGCCGACCGACCCCGTGAGCGTGCTCGCGCTGTTCGAGGACGTGGGCGCGCCCGACCGCCTGGCCGTCATCGTCGAGGGCGAGAGCCTGGTGAACGACGGCGTCGGCGTCGTCCTGTTCACGACGCTGCTGGCGATCATCGAGGCGGGCGAGGCACCGTCGTCGGTGTTCACGCCGGCGGGACTGGCCGAGGTGGGCGTCGAGATCGCGGTGGTCTCGACCGGCGGGCTGCTGGTGGGGTTGGCGACGGGCTACGCCGTCTACAGCGTGATGGCCAACCTCGACGAGCACATGACCGAGATCGTGCTGGCGTTCGTGCTGGCGTACGGCTCGTTCCTGCTGGCCGAGCACTTCCTCGGGGTCTCGGGGGTCATCGCCACCGTCGTCGCCGGGCTGTTCATCGGCAACCGCGGCGCCGACTACGCGATGAGCCCCCAGACGAAGGTGAGCATCTTCAACTCCCTGGAGACCGCGGCGTTCCTGGTCAACACCTTCGTGTTCCTGATGATCGGCGTGGAGACGCCGGTGTCCCAGCTCGTCGAGCACGGCGAGCTCATCCTGCTGGCCATCCCGCTGGTGCTGGTGGCGCGGGCGCTGGTGGTCTACCCGCTGGCGAACCTCGCCAACCTCGTCGTCGACCCAGACGTCTCCGTGCCCTACCAGCACGTGATGGTCTGGGGCGGCCTCCACGGCTCCATTCCCATCGCGCTGGTGCTGGGCATCCGCGCCGCGCGCTACCCCACGGTACCGGTCGAGGAGCTGCGCGCGATGGTGTTCGGCGTCGCGGCGTTCTCGCTGGTGGTCCAGGCGCTCACTATGTCGCCGCTGCTCTCGCGGCTCGGCGTGACCACCCGCGCCGCCGAGGAGGAGCTGTACGAGCTGCTGCTGGGCCGGGCCCGGGCGGTCGACGCCGCGCTCGCCGCCGCCGAGGACCTCCGGGACGCCGGCGAGGTGCCACCCGAGGTGTACGAGGAGTTCACCGCCGAGTACGAGCGCGAGAAGGCCGAACTCGGCGAGGCCATCGGCCAGCTGCTGGCCGAGCACCCCGAGCTCCGGTTCGAGCGCCAGCTCGCCGGCGAGCGCCAGCTGCTGCGGCGCGAGAAGAGCGCCATCATGGACGCCTCGCGCTCGGGCGTGGTCGCCGACGACGTGGCCGAGGAGCTGCTGGAGGAGGTCGACCTGAAGCTCGACCACGTCCGGGACGGCACCTCGACCGTGGGCGGCGAGGGCGAGGAGGCCTACGGCGAGTTCTGGCGCCGCCGGGCCCGGGAGTTCGGCCTCGACGTGCCCGAGCCGCCCACCGACGAGGAGGAGCCGGCGGAGTGACGTGGTCGGTGGGACCGGAGACGTGGTCGGTGGAACCAAAGCATTGACGTTCGCGCCCGCGTGGGCCGGTGTATGGCCCTCCGGACGCCGCCGCTGCGCGAGGCCCACGCCGAACGCGGGGCGACGTTCACCGAGTTCGGGGGCTGGGACATGCCGGTTGAGTTCGACGGCATCAGGGTCGAGCACACCGCCGTCCGCACCGCCGCGGGGCTGTTCGACGTCTCCCACATGGGCCAGCTCGCCGTCGACGGGCCCGACGCCGTCGCGCTGACCCGGCGGCTGGTCACCGGCGACGTCGCCGCGCTGGACCGCGGCGAGGCCCTGTACGCCGCCATCACCGACGAGCAGGGCGTGATGCTCGACGACACCATCGTCTACCGGCTCCCGGCGGGTGGCGACGCCGAACTGCTGGTGGTCCCCAACGCCGGCCACGACGGGGAGATGCACGCGCGCTGGATCGACCACCGCGACGAGTGGGGCATGGACGCGGTGGTCGACAACGTCACCGACGAGTACGCCATGTTCGCGCTCCAGGGGCCCGACGCCCTCGGCGTCCTCGCCGAGGCGGGCCCCGACGCCGACTCCCTCGCGCGGTTCGGGGCCACCTTCGCCGAGGTGGCCGGCGCCGAGTGCCTCCTCGCCCGCACCGGCTACACCGGCGAGGACGGCGTCGAGCTGGTCGTCCCATGGGGCGACGCCGCGGCGGTGTGGGACGCCGTCGACGTCCAGCCCTGCGGGCTCGGCGCCCGCGACACGCTCCGCATCGAGGCCGGCTTCCTGCTGTCGGGCCAGGACTTCGACCCCGACGACGAGCCCCGCACCCCCCACGAGGCCGGCATCGACTGGGCGGTCGACCTCGACGGCGCGTTCGTCGGCCGCGAGGCCCTCGCCGCCGTGGCCGACCGGGGGGTCGACGAGCGGCTGGTCGGCTTCCGGCTGGTCGACCGCGGCGTCCCCCGGCACGGCTACGACATCGTCACGACCGACGACGTGGTCGTCGGCACCGTCACGTCGGGGACGATGAGCCCGACGCTCGACGAGCCCATCGGCATGGGCTACGTCCCGACGGAGTACGCCGAGCCCGGCACCACGCTCCGCGTGGTTGTCCGGGGCGAGCAGAAGAGCGCGCGCATCGAGCAGCTCCCGTTCTACGAACCCAATCAATGACATTCGACGTCCCGTCCGACCGGCGGTACCTGGACACGCACGAATGGGCCCACGAACACGACGGCAGCGTCCGCGTCGGCATCAGCGACTTCGCCCAGGACGAGCTGGGCGACATCGTGTTCGTCGAACTCCCCGAGGCAGGCGAGGCGGTGTCGAAGGGCGAGGCCTTCGGCGTCGTCGAGTCCATCAAGGCCGTCTCGGACCTGTACGCGCCGGTCTCGGGCACGGTCGCCGCCGTCAACGACGAGCTGTTCGACGCCCCCGAGCTGGTCAACGAGGACCCGTTCGGCGACGGCTGGATGCTGGAGGTCGAGCCCGACGACTCCGGCGAACTGGACGAGCTGCTGGACGCCGACGCCTACCGCGACCAGATAGAATAGGGGACTGGCTTCCGGGCTGGGTGTGCGTGGGGGGTCGATCCCTCGGCCGTCGGCACTGTTCAGATTAGCTCGTGGTGGATGCCAGTACCGCCCGGAAAGCCCCCGCCCGC
>CAYWNQ010000222.1:0-3290 GCA_964459695.1 uncultured Halobacteriales archaeon
CGGCTGGTCGGTCAGCCGGCACGGGTGGGACTGAAAGGGGCCGCCCGCTCGACCCCGTGAAGCGACGCAAGCACCGCAGAGAGCGCAAGCGACCGAGGAGCGCAGCGAGCTGCAACGGGTCGAGCGGGCGGGGGGCTTTCCGGCGGTATCCTAGGTTCAAGCACGAGCAGCGGTCGGCGGTTGCGGGTCAGAAGCCAGCTAGTGCGCAGCCAGCGGGCGGGGGGCTTTCCGGCGGTACGATCGGTCAAGCACGAGTGGCGGTCGACGGTCAGGTGGTTGCGGGGGAAGACCGGGCGGGATGTCCCGGCGGTCCGATCAGCGCAAGCACGCGCAGCGGTACGGGGTGGCGGTTGGGGACAAGCGCATTCCACCCAATCCGACCCGGGCCGCCGGGGCTACAATAATATTTAATTAGGTGGCGACCGTCGTCCCGTCCGTGACGCCGTACGACCTCGTCCTGGTCGTGCTCGCCCTCCCCATCACCGCCGCCGTCGCCGTCGGCGCCGCGTCCGCCATCGGGATGGCGACCGCGCTGGCTGCGGGCGGCGTGGTGTCCGTCGTGCCGCTGTCCTACGCGCTGTTCGTCGACCCGCCTACCGCGCCGTCGGGCTGACGTCGCCGGCCCGGCGCGTCTCGAGCACAGCCCCCGCCGCCAGTTCGCACGCCAGGTCGTCGGCCTCGCCCCGTGCGAAGTCGCCGGACACCACCGACCCGGCGGGCGGCCGGACGGCGACCGTCCCGCGGAGCCCCTCCTCGGCCCGGGCGATCTCCGAGCCGACGACGAACTCGTCGGGCAGCAGCGCCCGGGCGTCGGCGGTCACCGCCGTCAGCTCCCGGCGGAGGGCCCGCCGGTCGGCACTGGTCGGCTCGGTCCCACCGGGGGCGTCGCGGGGCGCGTCGCCGTGCATGGTCTGTGGGGCCTTTCGCCGGTCGGGACTAAAACCCGTCGACCCGACCCGCACAACGCCCCGACCGGGCCGGATTCTCAGCCCCCGGCCCCGGCCACGTCGGGGTCCCCCGGCGGGACCTCGGCGGGGTCGTCCGGGCCGTGGTCCGCCGACGGGACGGCCGGGTCCGCACCCGTGCCGGCGTCGCGCACCCGGAGGTCCCGAGTCGGGTAGGGCACCTCGATGCCGGCGTCGGCCAGCGCCGCGTACAGCGCGCGGTTGAGCCGGTGGGTCGCCTTGCCCTCGCGGTCGGGGCTCGCGACCCAGCACAGCAGCTCGTACTCCAGGCCCGAATCGCCGAAGCGCCGGAACCGGACCCGTGGCCGGGGCCGCTCGAGCACCAGGTCCTCGGCGGCGGCCACCCCGTCGACGAGCGCCTCGAGCTCGTCGACGTCGGTGCCGTAGGCGACGGCCAGCGGCACGGTGATGCGCTTGCGGCGCTTCGGTGCGGACTCGTTGACGACCTTGCCCGCGTTGAGCATCGCGTTGGGGACGGTTACCAGCACCTCCGACCGCGTGAGCAGCGTCGTCGACCGGACGCCGACGTGGACGACGGTGCCGGCCTCCCCGGAGTCGAGCACGACGTAGTCCCCCAGCTTGTACGTGTCGTCGACGTACAGCGCCAGCCCGCCGAAGAAGTTGGCGACGGTGTCCTTGGCCGCGAAGCCGATGGCGATGCCCGCGATGCCGGCGGCGCCCAGCAGCGGAGTGACGTCGATCCGCCAGATCGACAGCAGCGCCACGCCGGCACCGAGGACGAGGGCGATGGTCCAGACGTTCGACAGCACCGGTGCCAGCGCGTACTGCCGGCCGGTCTCCTGCATGGTGGCGACCGCCCGGTTGACCATGCGGTTGAGCCCCCACGCCCACGCGACCGCGATGAGCGACAGGGCCGGATTGCCGAACAGGAGCGCCAGCTCCTCGCTCGCGACGACGGTGCCGACGCTCTCGAGGCGCGTCAGCGCCCACACGCCGGCCAGGAAGACGCTGAGCACGACCGGCAGCCGGAGCTCGCCGAGGACCACGTCGTCAAACCGGCTGTCGGTCCGGGCCACCGCCCGCCGGAGCAGTCCCATCCCCACCACCTCCACGGCGACCGCACCGACCAGGGCCGCGCCCAGGACGACCGCCGTGGTCTCCAGGGGCGTCAACCCGGCCAGGTACGGCTCGATCCACCCGATCATGCCATGGAGAGGCTCTCAGCCCGGATAACCGTTCCTCCCGGTCCCGTCGGGTGGCGGGCCGCCGCCCGGCTGGACAGCCCGGGCCCGGGCGGTCGACGGCCCGGTCAGTAGAAGGCGACCGGCTTGGCCGTCGCGTCCTCGCGGGTGATCTTCTCGAGGGCGTCCTCGAAGTCCCGGAGGGCGACCTCGGTGCGGCCGTCGCGGATGGCGTACATCCCGGCCTCGGTGGCCAGCGACTCGAGCTCGGCGCCCGAGAACCCGTCGGTCCGGTCGGCCAGCCGCCCGAAGTCGACGCCGTTGGCCAGGTTCATCTCGTCGGTGTGGATGTCGAGGATCTTCTCGCGGCCGGCCTCGTCGGGTTCGGGGACCTCGATGAGGCGGTCGAACCGCCCGGGCCGGAGGATGGCCCGGTCGAGCATGTCGAAGCGGTTCGTGGCGGCGATGATGCGGATCTCGCCGCGGTCCTCGAAGCCGTCCATCTCCGAGAGCAGCTGCATCATCGTGCGCTGGACCTCGGCGTCGCCGGAGGTCTTGGACTCGGTCCGTTTCGAGGCGATGGCGTCGATCTCGTCGATGAAGATGATGGCGGGCTCGTGCTCGGCGGCGAGGTCGAACAGGTCGCGCACCAGCCGGGCGCCCTCGCCGATGAACTTCTGGACCAGCTCCGAGCCGGCCATCTTGATGAACGTCGCGTCGGTCTGGTTGGCGACGGCCTTGGCCAGCATCGTCTTGCCCGTGCCGGGCGGCCCGTGGAGCAGGACGCCGGTCGGGGGCTCGATGCCGACCTCCTGGAACTTGTCGGGGTCGGTGAGGGGGTCCTCGACGGCCTCGCGCACCTCCTGGATCTGCTGGGACAGGCCCCCGATGCCGGCGTACTCCACCACGGGGCTGTCGGTGACCTGCATCGCCTGGGCGCGGGCGTCGGTCTCGTCGTCGAGCACCGTCTGGACCGCGAAGGAGTCGTTGATGGCGACGCGGTCGCCGGCCTCGAGCTTGTCGTGCAGCCGCGGCGACACCTCCGTGAGCACCTCCTGGTTGTTTCCGTGCTGCTTGAGCACGAGCCCGTCGTCGGTGACCTCCTCGACCGTGGCGACGTACAGCGAAGAGGTCTTGAGCGTCTCGTTCTCGCGCTGGAGCTGGTCGACCTCGTCGCGGAGCT
>CAYWNQ010000223.1:0-3265 GCA_964459695.1 uncultured Halobacteriales archaeon
TGGTGCGCTGGTGGTGGACCGCCTGGTTCACGTCGCCGGTGCCGGCCTCGCCCTTGGTGCGGATCATGGCGGCCCCCTCGTCGACGCGGCGCAGGGCCTCGCCCAGGTCGCGGGCGCCGCAGACGAACGGCGCGGTGAACGGGCGCTTGTCGATGTGGTAGGCGTCGTCGGCGGGGGTCAGCACCTCGGACTCGTCGATCATGTCGACGCCGACGGCCTCGAGGATCTCGGCCTCCTTGGTGTGGCCGATGCGGGCCTTGCCCATCACGGGGATGGAGACGGCGTCGATGATGTCGGCCACGTCGGCGGGGTCGGCCATCCGGGCGACGCCGCCGCGCTTGCGGATGTCCGCCGGGACGGCCTCGAGGGCCATCACCGCCACCGCGCCGGCCTCCTCGGCGATGCGGGCCTGCTCGGGGTCCACGACGTCCATGATGACGCCGCCCTTCTGCATCTTGGCGAACCCGCGCTTGACGAGGTCGGTGCCGCGACGGAGGTCCTCGAGGTCCGTCGCCTGCTCGGAGTCGCTCATGGGGGGCGATAGCGTCGGCGAACACTTAACCACGTCCCTCCGGAGCCGGCGACGACCCGCCCGCTCGCGGCCTCGACCGCCGATTCGCGCACCGGGTTTATTGGGGACGGCCGCGAGCGGGACCCCATGGCCACGGGCTCGCCCGCGACGGAGGAGATCCGGGTGCTCTGCGTCGACGACGAGCCGATGTACATCTCGACGCTGGCCGAGAAGCTCCAGCGCAAGGACGACCGGTTCTCGGTCGCGACGGCCAACAACGTTCCCGAGGCGATGGAGGCCATCCGGAAGATGGATATCGACTGCGTCATCTGCGACTACCACATGCCGGGCCGCGACGGCGTCGAGTTCGCGGCGTCGGTCGACGACTTCGAGGACGCGCCGCCGGTCGTGCTCCTGACGGGCAAGGAGCTCGCGGAGGTCCGCGAGCACGTCGAGGGCTCGCCGGTCGTCGACGTCTTCTTCAAGAGCGCCGACACGGTCTACGACGACGTCGCCGCCGCGGTGGTGGACGCGGTCGACGCGGCGTGAGAGCCGGCCCGCGCGACGTGGGTTTTTGTGGCGACCGGTCCTCGAGGGGGTATGGACGCCCGGGCGCTGACCGAGCCGCGGCGGTGGGTCGACCCGGAGGGTCTGCCCGACCGCGAGGATCTGCCGCGGTACGTCGCGCCGCTGCCGGCGTGGCTGGAGGACCTGGCGCTGCGGTACGCGTGGCTCGTCGTGGCAATCAACCTGCTCGGGACGGCCTTCGGCTTCTGGTACTACGGGTTCCACCCGCTGCCGCTGTCGGACCCGCTGGTCACCTGGCAGTTCGCCCGCGAGCCCCCCCTCATGTGGCCGTTCGTACCCGACTCGCCGGCGGCCACGCTGTTCGTCGCGCTGAGCTTCGCGCTGTGGAAGCTCGACCGGGCCAGCGAGGTGGTCAACGCGTTGGCCTTTTTCGGCTGCATCAAGCTCGGCGTCTGGACCCCGTTCGTCCTGCTGGTGGTCGAGGGCCAGGGCACGACGTCGCTGGCGATGTACCAGTTCCTGATCTGGAGCCACCTGGCGATGGTGCTCCAGGCGTTCGTCGTCCACCGCTACGCCAGCTTCTCCGTCGGGGCGGTACTGGGGGCGCTCGCGTGGTACGGCGCCAACGACGTGGTCGACTACTTCGTCCCGGTCGTCGGCGACCCCCACCACACCACGCTGGCGGCGGAGTACGTCGCGGGGACGGTCGACCACGCGACGGCAGCCCACGACGTGGCCGCGGCTGCGGCGGTGGTGCTGACGTTCGCCGCCGTGTTCCTGGCGCTCTCGACCCGGGTCGAGAAGGTGCGCCGGGCGGGGTAGCGCCGGCTCAGCCGACGATGACCACGGCGTCGTCGGTCTCGAGCAGCTCGCCGTCGCCGCGGTAGGTGCGTTCGCGCTCGACCTCGAACAGGTCGGCGGAGAGCGCGACGCCGGCGACGTGGAGTTCGCCGTCGACGACCTCGAAGTCGCCGGCCTCGATGGCGGCGTCGATGTCGCCGACGCGGTCGCCGTACTCCGGCCCGACGGTGGCGTAGTCCAGGTCGATCCCGGCGACGGTGGTCTCGACCTCGGGGGCCTCCTCGAGGCGCTCGAGGTCGGCGACGTGCATCGCCGAGGCGATGGCGTCCTCGAATCCGTCGACGGGCCCGTGGACGGCGACGCGGTCGAGGTCGGCGTTGAGCGCCAGCCCGCGGTCGGTCTTGTAGCCCCGGAGCGCCGAGATGACCGCCATCGCGGTCGCGCCCGCCTCGCGGTCGGCCTCGTGGCCCGCCGGCTCCGGCCAGTCGGCGGCGTGGATCGACGTGTCGGCGTACAGGCGGTGCCAGACCTCCTCGGTGACGTGAGGCAGGAACGGCGCGAACAGCTTCAGGAACCGACGGTGGGCCGTCCGGAGGGCGTAGCCGGTCGAGGCCGACTCGCGCTGCTTGGCGATCTCGAGGTAGTCGTCGCAGAAGGTGTTCCAGAAGAACGACCGCAGCCGGTCGCGGGCCTTCGAGAACTCGTAGGCCTCGAACTGGCGGGTGACGTCGGCGACGACCTCGTCGAGGCTCGCCAGGAGCCACTCGTCGATGGCGTCGAGCTCGGCCGGCTCGTCGGGGTCGGCCGGCGCCAGCGCGTCGACCAGCTTCGAGGCGTTCCAGAGCTTGCGCACCAGCTTCTGACCGGTGACGAGGTCGTTCTCCGTGAACGGGAAGTCGTCGCCGACCGACGAGCTCGCCGCCCAGTACCGGATGGCGTCGACCGGGTACTCGTCCATGACCTCGGCGGGCAGGATGACGTTGCCCTTCGAGGAGCTCATCTTCTCGCGGTGCTCGTCGAGGACGTGGCCGTTGATCATCACCGCGTCGAACGGCACCTCGCCGGTGTGCTCGTAGCACTTGACGACGGTGTGGAACAGCCAGAACGAGATGATGTCGTGGCCCTGGGGCCGGAGGTCGAACGGGTAGAGTTCCGGGTTCTCCATCGTGAACCCGTTCTCCCGGTCCCAATCCCAGCCCGCGTTGATCAGCGGCGTCAGCGAGGAGGTCGCCCAGGTGTCGAAGACGTCCTCCTCGGGCTCGAACGCGCCGTGGCCGCAGGCGGGACACGCCTCGACCGGGGGGTCGTCGGCCAGCGGGTCGACCGGCAGGTCGGCCTTCTCGGCCAGCACCGGTTGCTCGCAGTCGGCGCAGTACCACACCGGGAACGGGATGCCCGAGTCGCGCTGGCGGGAGATGCACCAGT
>CAYWNQ010000224.1:0-3253 GCA_964459695.1 uncultured Halobacteriales archaeon
GTCCATCACGTAGGCGAACTCGAAGCCGCCCTTGCCCTTCTCCTCGGCCTCCTCCTTGTACTGCTCGATGACGTGCTCCGGTACGTTCTCGGTCTCGTACAGGAGTCGCCCGACGAGCGTGCTCTTCCCGTGGTCGACGTGGCCGATGATGGCCAGGTTCTGGTGGGGTTTGTCTTCGCTCATGGGTAGCTCACGCGCGGTATGCGGTGTATCGGGAGCCTTTGGCGACGGCCCGTATAACGATTTCGAAAGGGAGTCCCCGAATCGGGGCGCCTCAGGCGGTTTGGTAGCCGATGACGCGGGTTTCGGCTCTCCGGGGATCGGGCCTGCTGAGAACTGCACCCGGCCACGGCCACTCCGCCAGGGACGCCGCACGGTTTCGTCGTCCAACGGACGCCGGACCGGCTCCCGACGTGCGGCACGCGGGCCGGTGGTCCCCGTCGCGGCCCTACAGGTCGGTGAGCCGGCCGACGTCGGCCAGCACCGCCGTGGCGGTCTCCGGGCCGCCCGCGCCGCGCCCGGAGAGGTTCAGCCGGCCGGCGTGTTCCGTCTCCAGCTGCACGATGTTCCGGGTGCCCGAGACCGCCAGCGTGCCGTGTTCGGGCACCAGCCGGGGGCCGACCCGGACGTCGCCGCCGGCGACCTCGCCGATGAGCCGGACCGTCCGGCCGTCCTCGGCGGCCAGCTCCAGCGCGCTGCCCGGGATGGCCTCGATCCCCTCGACGTCGGCGTCGGCCAGCGCGTAGCCGCCGTCGTGGAGCACGTTCGCCAGGATGGCGCACTTCAGCGCGGCGTCGGTGCCCTCCACGTCGAAGGAGGGGTCGGCCTCGGCCACGCCGAGGTCCTGGGCCTCCGCCAGGACGTGCTCGTAGCCCAGTCCCTCGGCGGCCATGCGCGTCAGCACGAAGTTGGCGGTCCCGTTGAGCACGCCCCGGACCGCCGACACCGTCGACGGCCCCAGGTCCTCGATCGTCGACAGCACCGGGATGGCGCCGCCGACGGTGGCCTCGAACCGCACCGACCCCGCCGAGTCGGCCTCGAGGGCGCGGACGTCCCCGTAGCGCTCGGCGACCGGGCCCTTGTTGGCCAGGACGGCGTGGCGGTCGCGCTCGAGGGCGGCCGCCACGTGCGAGAAGCCCGGCTCGGCGTCGCCCAGCGTGGTCGGCGTGGCCTCGACCAACGCGTCGTAGTCCGCCGACAGCGCCGCGTCGACGCTCGCGTCGCCGACGCTGCCCGTCTCGTCCTTCCGGTCGAGCGCCGCGGCCACGTCGACGCCCGCGTCGTCGGCCACGGCGCCACCCGAGTCGGCCAGCGCCACCACCTCGTGGCCGTACTCGCCGGCGAGTTCGGCGACCGAGCGCCCCACCGCACCCGCGCCGACGACGGCGAGCCTCACGGCTCGCCCCCCGCCAGCGGCTCGATGACCCGCAGGTCCTTCTCGTCGGCGACGTCCCGCACCGCCGCCAGCGCCCGCCCGACGCCGCCGGGCTCGGCGACCAGCCGCAGCCGGGCGCTCGACGCCGACGCCGTCCCCGCCGGCGCCGACAGCGACACGTCCGCGACCGACGCCGCGCCGCAGTCCTGGACCCGCGACAGCGTGTCCGAGAGGTCGGTGTCGACGAGGTGGCCGACCAGCACCACCGTCAGCTCCTCGCTGTAGCGCTCGCTGCCGGCCCTGACGACGTTCACCCCGGCGTCGCGCAGCGCCGCGACGATGGCGTCGAACCGCTCGGGCGTGGCCTCCAGGTCGACCTCCACCGGGATGTGCCCGCGGGGCGTGACGTTGCCCCGCTCGTGGAAGATGGACAGGAGGTTGCCGCCCTCGTCGGCGATGGGCTCCAGCGCCCGGAGGAGCTCGCCGGGCTCGTCGACCAGTTCCAGGCGGACCGTGTAGGCCCGGACCGCCGACTCGCCGCTCACCGGCGGTCCCCCCGGTGGCCGTCGTGCATACCGGGACGACGGACCGCCCGGTATAAGAACCCTGCCGGTCGCAACTCCGTCCGGCGGTCCGGCCCGGGCCCCTGGGGCCACGGCCTCGCCCCGAGGCGGACCGGGGGTCCACGTCGACGCTCCGGCACGCCGTCCTGCCGTCCCCTCGGCGGACACCGGGAGCCACTTCCGACCGGAGCCACCAGCGACGGCCGTGAACCGTCGCGACGTGCTCGCGGGCTCGCTGGCGCTCGGAACGACCGCGGTGGCGGGCTGTGGTGCGTTCGGTCGGTCGTCGTCCGGGCAGACGCCGGTCGTGGTGACCGCCGTCGACGTCCTCAACCGCCGGCCGACCCCCCACCGGTTCGAGTTCCTCGCCCGCCGGGCCGGCGAGACCGCCGTGCGCCGAACCGGCCGGCTCGACGGCGCGAGCAGTTCGTCGGTCCCTACCGGCGTCGAGTTCGCCGACTGGCCCGACCGGGCCGGGACCTACACGTTCACGCTGCGTCTCGACGACGGGGAGCAGACGCTCCGGACGACACCGACCGAACTCGGCGTCCACGGTCCCGGGACGGACTGTACCCGCGTGGTCTTCGTCGTCAACCTGGGCGGCAGACTGACCGCCCATGCGCGCACCCCCTGCACCGACGGGTGACAGTTTCGGGGCGGAGCCACTCGCCACGGGGGTGGCCGCCGTCCGGATCCCGGCTCGGTCCAACGGGGCTCCACGGCGTCGCCCGAGGCGGACCGTCGCCGGGACCCCGGCGCCCTCAGAAGTAGTTGATCGCCTCGGGCAGCTCCGTCTTCATCCCCTTGCGCTCGCGGATCTCGAGGATGGTCTCGGGCTGGAGGTTGTCGGCCATCACCTGGAAGCCGGCGTTCTCGGTGTTCCAGGAGGCCCGGCCCTCCGTGGCGCTGCGGATGTCGCTGGAGAAGCCGATCATCTCCTCGACGGGCGCCTCGCCCTCGACGACCATCAGGTCGCCCTCCTGGTACATGTCGTCGACGCGACCACGACGACCCTGGATCTCGCCGGAGGCGTCGCCCATGTACTCGTTGGGGACGTCGATGCGGACGTCCTGCATCGGCTCGAGCAGCGCGACCTTCGCGTCCACGAGGGCGTTGTGGACGGCGTTGCGGACCGCCGGGATGACCTGGGCGGGCCCCCGGTGGATGGCGTCCTCGTGCAGCCGGGCGTCGTGGAGCCGGACCAGCGTGCCCTGGACGGGCTCGGCGGCCAGCGGGCCGTCCTGGAGGGCCTCCTCGAACCCCTCGACGACCAGCTCCATCGTCTCGTTGAGGTGCTGGATCCCCTTCGTGTCGT
>CAYWNQ010000225.1:0-3249 GCA_964459695.1 uncultured Halobacteriales archaeon
CGGGTCGCGTGCTCGCGGTTCACTTCGTTCACCGCTCGCTCGTTCGGTGGCGCTCACTTCGTTCGCGCCACCCGTCGCTCCCCGCTCGGCATTCGGAGGCGCTCCCTTGCTCGCGGTTCACTTCGTTCACCGCTCGCTCATCCGGTGGCGTTCGCTTCGCTCACGCCACCCGCCGCTCGCGCCTCCCGCTCGTTGCGGTGTCGTGCGGGCGACCCCTTCAGTCCCCCAGGCCGGTCGGCCAGCCGACGAAACAGCCGGTCGACCAGTCGGCCCTGTGCGCGGCCTTCGGGGCGGTAGTGGCGGTCGAGTACGAGCATGCGGCCCAGCACGTCGGGAGAACGCAGTTGAACCCGGGCCGATCCAACCGAACGCCGCCCCCGAACCGTCCACCAGGCAACACCGCTTTGTGCGCCGACGCGCTGTCTCCGACCGTGCTCCCCGACGCCGACGTCGTGCTCGTGCGGTACGGCGAGGTCGGGACGAAGAGCCCCAGCGTCCGCGTGGACATGGAGCGCCGGCTCTGCGACAACCTCCGGGGGCTGCTGGCCGACCGCGGTATCGACGGCGAGGTCGAGCGCCGCCACGCCCGACCCCTGGTGCACACCGACGAGCCACGGGCTGGCGCCGGCGTCGCCGCCGACTGCTTCGGCGTGGTGTCGGCCAGCCCCGCCCGACGCCTCCCCCCGGAGAAGCCGGCCATCGAGGCCGCGCTCGCCGACGCCGCCGGCGCCTGCTACGACGGCGGGACCTTCGCCGTCGACGCCCGCCGGGCGACCGACGAGCACCCGTTCACCAGCCGCGACCTGGAGGTCGACGGGGGGTCGGCGGTGTGGGAGGCCGTCGAGGACCGGTTCGAGCCGGCGGTCGACCTGGAGAATCCGGACGTCCGGTTCGGCGTGGAGGTCCGGGCCGAGGCGGCGTTCCTCTACGTCGAGACGTTCGAGGGCCCCGGCGGCCTGCCGCTCGGGACCCAGACGCCGCTGGTGGCGCTGGTCAGCGGCGGCATCGACTCCCCCGTCGCCGCCCACGAGGCGATGCGCCGCGGGAGCCCCGTCCTCCCGGTCTACGTCGACCTGGGCGACCACGGCGGCCCGGACCACCGCGCCCGGGCGATGGCGTCGGTCCGGACGCTCTCGGGCTACGCCCCCGACCGGTCGATGGCGCTGTGGCACGTGCCGGGCGGCGAGGCGGTCGACCGCCTCGTCGAGACGATGGACAGGGGCCGGATGCTGTCGCTGCGGCGGTTCATGCTCCGGGTCGCCGAGCACGTGGCGCGGTTCAACGACGCCGACGGCGTCGTGACCGGCGAGAGCCTCGGCCAGAAGTCCTCCCAGACCGCCCGGAACCTGGCGGTCACCTCGGCGGCGACCGACCTGCCGGTCCACCGGCCGCTGGTGACCTGGGACAAGACCGACATCGAGGCCCGCGCCCGGGCCATCGGGACCTACGACGACGCGACGGTCCCGGCGGGCTGCGACAGCGTGGTCCCTGACAACCCCGAGACCGAGGGCCGCCTCGAAGGCCTCGCCCGCGTCGAGCCCGACGACCTGTTCGCGCTGGCCGAGGCCGCGGCCGCCGACGCCGAGCGCGTCGACGTCGACCGGGAGTGACCGCGGGGACGTGGCCGGTCCGCGGAGGTTTATGGCCGATGGGGCGGCCAGACGCCCCGTGACGCGCCGGGGAGCCGGGAGGCCGCCGTGAGCGCCGCCGCGCTGGTGGCCTACGAGCGCACCGACGGTCGGTACAGCCTCCACCACAGCCACTGGGGCGCCGCCGGGCTGCGCCTGGTCGACGCCGTGACGCCGGCGACGCCGTTCGGCGGCAGCGCCGACCGCGACACGGCGCCGGCCCGCAAGGCCCTCGCCGCCGTCCAGGCCGGCCGGGACGCCGACGCCCTCCCGCCGGTCGACACCGCCGGGACGCTGGTCAACCCGGCGCCGGTCGCGACCGGCGTCGCCCGCGAGTCGATGCCCGACCACGTCGACCCCGGCGCGGTCGAGGCCGTCTACCTCGTCTCCACCTCGCTCGACGTCCGGGCCTTCCTCCCGGTCGACGTCGGGTTCGACGCCGGGGCGGCGCGGACGGTGCTGGTCGCGCTGCGAGCGCCGCCCGCCAGGGACGCCGCACGGCACCGGGCGTGGGTCGACGGCGTCCGGCGGGCACTGGCCGTGGTGGTCGACTGCGGCTCGCTCGACCGAGGGGCGGCGACGTCGCTGTTCGGCGGTCTGCTCGCCGACCGCGCCGGCGAGCGCGAGGTGCTGTCCGGGACCGGCGGTGACGACGCGGGCGGTCCTCGCGGCGGGGGGCATTAGTAGGTCCGCGACGTAGCCGACGCCATGAGCGACGACCCGGCCCCGACGCCCGTGACCGCCGACCGCCCGGACAGCGTGCTGAACACCACCGGCCTGGACCACGTCACCCTCATCGGCTCCAACGAGGCGGACACCGTGGAGTTCTACCGCGACGTGCTCGGCATGCCGCTGGTGCTGCGCCAGCCCAACCTCGACGACCCGGAGTCGACCCACCTGTTCTTCGACGCCGGCGACGGCCGCATCGTCACGTTCTTCGTGACGCCCGGCCGGGAGTCGGACCCGGGACCGCTCCGGCACGGGATCGGGAGCGTCCACCACCTCGCGTTCCGGGTCGACCCCGAGCGGTTCGTCGAGGTGAAGGAGTCGCTGTCCGAGCACGGCCAGCGGTTCAACGAGTTCGACCGCGGGGTCTTCCACTCGCTGTACACCCGCGACCACAACGGCCTCACCATCGAGCTGTCGACCGACAAGTACGATATCCCCGACGACAGGCGGGCGGAGGTGCTCGCGACCGCCCAGCGCATCCGCGAGGACGAGGGCGCCGAGTTCGCCAGGGAGGAGGACCTCGAGGCCGCGCTCACGGAGCTCGACATCGCGGTCGAGAAGCACGAACTCCCCGAGGCCGACACGGGGACCGGGGTCTGAACGCCCGCGTCGGGCCACCAGCGGACGGCACTGTTCAGATTAGCTCGTGGTGGATGCCAGTACCGCCAGGAAAGCCCCCGCCCGCTCGACGGCTAGGATTCCCGCGTGATTCTCCCGCCACCGCCAACCGCTGCTTGTGCTTGAACCTAGGATTCCGCCGGAAAGCCCCCGCCCGCTCGCCCGTCCGCGGCTCGCTGCGCGCGCTCCCTCCGGTCGCGTGCTTGCGTCGCCGGGGCCGGGTCGAGCGTGAGGTCGGGCCGCAGGCCCGACCTCTGCGTTCCGTCGCGGCTGC
>CAYWNQ010000226.1:0-3207 GCA_964459695.1 uncultured Halobacteriales archaeon
GCTGGGCGAGGAGGGCCGGGGGTTCGTCCAGGCGCTGAAGACCCTCAACGGCGGGCGCATCACCATCGCCGCCCGCTCGGTCGGCATCGCCCAGGCCGCGCTCGACGCCGCCCTGGAGTACAGCCAGGACCGCGAGCAGTTCGACCGGCCCATCAGCGAGTTCCAGACCATCCAGCACAAGCTGGCCGACATGGACACCGAGGTCCGGGCGGCCCGGCTGCTGATGCACGACGCCGCCGACCGGAAGATGCGCGGCGAGGAGTACCGAAAGCAGGCCGCCCAGGCCAAGCTCAAGGCCTCGGAGGTCTCCCGGGAGGTCGCCAACGAGGGCATCCAGATCCACGGCGGCTACGGCTACACGACGGACTTCCCCGTCGAGCGCTACTACCGCGACGCGAAGCTCAACGAGATCTACGAGGGGACCAGCGAGGTGCTGCGCAACACCATCGCCGACGACCTGCTGGACTGAGACGCCCCGGAGGTATTTGGGGCCGTGCCACGACCGGCGCCCATGGGAGACGGCGTGTTCCTCGGGCTGAGCCGGGACCAGCAGAACGCGATCATCCTCGTGGTCGGCGCCGCCCTGGTGGTCGCGGGCCTGGCGGGGAGTTCGTCGGTCGACCCGAGCTACGACCCGCTCCCGTTCGGCGTCGGCCTCGTCATGGTCGGCTACGCGGTCGTCGCGTTCGCCTACGACCGCGTCCGGGTCGTCGTCGCGGAGGAGTGACCGCTACCGCTCGACGTCTTCGGTGACCACCGACTCGTCGCACCCCACCAGCAGCGGGGGAACGAGTCCGAGCCGCCGGCAGTCGGTCACCGCGAATCGAGCGGTGCCCCTGGCCAGCTCGTCGACCGACCGGTCCGGGAACCTGAAGGTGGCCAGCGCCTCGTCGGTGTCGCCGCCGAACGGCTCCACCGTCTCGGTGGCCGTCCGTGTCGTCCCGTCGGGGAGCGCCAGGGTCAGCCGCGCCTCCGCCGCCACGCGCGTCGTGGCGTCGTTCCCGACCAGGCAGCTCAGGTCCACGAACGGCTCGCGTGCGTCCTCGTTGAGGAGCGCGTACTGGTCGACCACCGCAACCGCGTCCCGCCGGAGGTACGAGCCGACGCCCCACGCCGCCGCGACCGTCCCCCCGGCACCGGCGAGCAGCTGCCGACGCGTCACGTCCATGGGCCGGCCGAGGACTGCACAATCAACTATCTTCGGGGGCGCCCTCGAGCCGCTCGGACATCCACTCGTACTGGCGCTCGACGCCCGCGCGGCCGGCGTCGGTCAGGGCGTACACGTCGTGGATGCCGTCGACCTCGCGGGTGAGGAACCCCTTGTCCTCCAGCCGGTCCAGCGCGCCGCGGAATCGCGACGAATCGACGCGGTCGTCGTAGTGGTCCTCGAGCGCCACCTTCAGCTTCTGCTGGGGGTACTCGCGCTCGGCGAGCAGGACGCAGACGTCCCGCCGGAGGCCGCTGTGGTGCCAGCGCATGGGCGACGTGAGAACCCGGGCCGGTTCCAGTCTTGCGGTCGGTTCGGGACCAGGTGTAGGTCCCGAGCGTCCGACCGTGGACCGACTCACGACGGTCTAGGTCGGCCGGCTCGCGCAGGCGGACGAGTCGGACACGGACCACCGGATCGCCGTGGCGACGGGTCCCCCGCTGGCAGAGGAACGCCGCGAGTCCCACCGAGTCGAGCGGGAGGCTTTCCCGCGGTATCCCAGGTTCAAGCACGAGTAGCGGTCTGGCGGTGCGGTACCGCGCAATCTACCGGTCGGGCGTGGCGGGAGCGTTCCGGGCGATATTGCGGGAACGATTCTGAACGGAACACGTGCCAGCCGACCCGCAGGGTTCAGGACCCGTCGGCCCCTCCACCCGACGATGGCCGACGAGGAGACGGCGACTGCCGACGGCGTGACCGCCACCTACCGGGAGACCGACGTCGAGCGCCTACTGGTCTTCGAGGTCGGCGACCGGCGGGCCACCGTCGCCCAGAACCGCGACGGCTACGCCATGCTGAAGGTCCGCCGGGGCCCGGCCGGCGACGAACTCGAGCGCTACTACGGCCTCGACGTGGCGCTGGACCACGCCGCGGAACTGCTCGGCGTGCCGGCCCACGGCCTCCCGGTCCCCGAGGCGGCCGCCGACATGGGGATGTGACGTGCCGGGGTTCGGGGACTCCGGGACGGCACTCAGGCGAGCCGCTCGACCGGCTCGCCGCGCACGAGGCCGACGAAGGTCTCGGGGTGCTCGGCGTGGGGGAGCAGCGCGGCGTCTTCGACGACGACCAGCCGGTTGGCGCCGGCGAGCAGGGCCCCGGCGCCGACGACGCCGGTGGCGAGTCTGCGGAGCCTCACTCCGGGTGCTACGACACGCTCCCGGATGACGCTACCCCGGACCGTCAGTCCTTGGAGGCGTCGCGGCGCTCCTGGACGCAGTCGGCCACCGGGCCGAGCACCTCGTCGGCCACCGCGTAGGGGTCGGTCTCCCGGTCGAGGACGGCCTCGACGTCGGCCTCGAGGCCGCCGCGGCGGTCGATCTCCTCCTCGAGGAGTTCGTGGACGTCCTCGCGCAGCAGCGCACGGATCTCCTCGGCGTACCGCACCCGGGCCTGGGCCTCGAGTTCGCCGGTCCGCTCGAGGTACGCGCGGTGGTCCGAGAGCACCCCGAGGAACTCCTCGACCCCCTCGCCGGTCTCGGCGACGGTCTCGAGCACCGGCGGCACCCAGGCGTCCTCCTCGCCCTCGTCGCCGGTCTCGGCGACGGTCTCGTCGGCACCGTCGAGCTCGCCACCGTGGTGGCCGGCGTCGATCCGGGGGTCGTCGCGCATGTGCACCATCTCCTCGAGCTCCTTCACGGCCCGGTCGGCGCCGGCGAGGTCGGCCTTGTTCACCACGAAGACGTCGGCGATCTCGAGGATGCCGGCCTTCAGCATCTGGACGTCGTCGCCCGAGGAGGGCGGCACCAGCACCGCCACCGTGTCGGCGGTCTTGACGATGTCGACCTCGTTCTGGCCGGCGCCGACGGTCTCGATGACGACCTTGTCCTTGCCGAACGCGTCGAGCGCCTTGACCGCGTCCGAGGTCGCGGTCGACAGCCCGCCGAGCGTCCCCCGCGCGGACATCGAGCGGAAGAACACGTCCATGTCGCCGGTGTTCGACGCCATCCGGATGCGGTCGCCCAGCACCGCGCCGCCGGTGAACGGCGAGGACGGGTCGATGG
>CAYWNQ010000227.1:0-3182 GCA_964459695.1 uncultured Halobacteriales archaeon
ATGGCCAAGGCCGTCGCCAACGAGACCGACGCCAACTTCATCAGCGTCCGCGGCCCGCAACTCCTCTCGAAGTGGGTCGGCGAGAGCGAGAAGGCCATCCGCCAGACCTTCCGCAAGGCGAGACAGGTCGCGCCGACGGTCGTGTTCTTCGACGAACTCGACTCGCTGGCGCCCGGCCGGGGCGGCGACGTCGGCTCGAACGTCTCCGAGCGCGTCGTCAACCAGCTGCTGACCGAGCTCGACGGTCTGGAGAACATGGAGGACGTGATGGTCATCGGCGCCACCAACCGCCCGGACATGATCGACCCGGCGCTGATCCGGTCGGGTCGGTTCGACCGGCTGGTGATGATCGGCGAGCCCGACGTGGAGGGCCGCGAGCAGATCTTCCGCATCCACACCGGCGACACGCCCCTGGCCGCCGACGTGAGCCTCCGGGAGCTGGCGGAGATCACCGACGGCTACGTCGGCAGCGACATCGAGACCATCGCCCGCGAGGCCGCCATCGAGGCCCTGCGCGACGACGCCGAGGCCGAGGAGGTCCAGATGCGCCACTTCCGGCAGGCCCTCGAGAGCGTCCGGCCCACCATCACCGACGACATCCGCGAGTACTTCGAGCAGGTCGAGGACGAGTTCAAGAGCTCCACGGCGGACCCCAGCCGGCGGGCCGGCGGCGGGCGCATCGGGTTCCAGTGACAGATCCGCTCGCGGGCGCCGGTTACCGGTGGTTTTTCGAATTCTGAACATCCACGGGGGGATATTTGGGCCGGCAGGGGAACGTCCAACACCACATCCATGGCCGGCCGTGGCGGGCAAACCGGGGCGCCAGCCGACGCGGGCAGCCCCGCTGGGCACACCGCGCGGGCCGGCGGCCGGCGCCGCCGGGACTCGCGGGGGGTGTCGTCGGTCCTCGGCTTCGTCATCCTGGTCGGGCTGGTCGTCACTGTCGTGGGGCTCACGGTCGTCATCGGGACCGGCGCGATCTCCGACGTCGAGCGGTCGGCCCAGGGCCAGCGGGCCGAACTCGCCATGGCGGAGTTCGACGCCCAGGCCGCCCGGACCGCACTCGGGCGGGGCAGCGTCAAGGAGGTCCAGCTGGGCTCCACCGATGGCCAGGTGACCGTCAACGACTCCACCGGGCGCATCCTCATCGAGACCGTCGACGGGGGCGGCGCGACGACCATCGTCGACGAGACGCTGGGTGCCGTCGTCTACGAGACGGGCGACCACACCGTCGCCTACCAGGGTGGCGGCGTCTGGGCGCTGGGGTCGGGGGAGGCACGCATGGTCTCCCCGCCCGAGTACCACTACCGGGGCCGGACGCTGACCTTTCCCCTCATCCGCGTCACCGGCGGCTCCCTGGGCGGGTCGCCCGGCGACGGTATCACCGTGCGGAAGGCCGGCACCACCCAGAAGTTCCCGACCGACTCTACACACAACCCGCTGGAGGACGGCCACGTCCACGTCGAGGTGACGAGCGACTACCACGCCGGGTGGGCCACCTACTTCGAGACCCGGACGGAGGGGGCCGTGAGGCACCATCCGGACAACCGCACCGTCTTCGTGAACCTGACCGTCCCGTTCGAGGTGGACTTCGACAACGCGGTCGCGGCGACCGAGGACGGCCCGGGCACCATCACCACCACCGGCAACGCCGACTTCGGCAGTCCGACCAGGACGGGGACCACCCATCCCGTCGCTGACGCGCGAATCGAGGACCGCATCGCCGCCTGCGAGAGCGGCGGCTGTCCGGACCTCACGACCGCGCTGGCCGACGGCGTCGTCGAGAACGGGACGTACTTCGAGGACGGCGACGTCACGCTCGGACCCGGCCCGCACACCTACGACACCAGCGACGGGCCGATAGACGTCGTCGTCGACGGGGACCTCACCTTCACCGGCTCGGACGGCCCGGGGACGACGGACCACGTCATCAGCGGGGGCGGCCAGGTCACCTTCTACGTCGAGGGCAGCCTCACCATCCAGGGCAACGGCGCGGTCAACACCGGCGGCGACCCCAACGACCTCCTGGTCTTCGTCCACTCGAGCGCCGACGAGGTCGTCGCGGCCAAGGGGACGCCCCAGTTCACGGGGTTCATCTACGCTCCGGGGACCGACCTGGCGATCAAGGGCGGCGGGAAGTGTGGGGCCTCCAGTGGCAAGGGGAGCTGCGACGGCAACATCGTCGGGGGCGTCGTCGTCGAGACCGCCGAGGCGGTGGGCAACGGGAAGCTCCACCACCCCGCGCCCAGCATCCAGTTCGACGTCGCCGCGGACGACTCGATCACGTACCTCCACGTGACCGAGAACCGGATCACCGTGTCGGACACGTAGGCCGGTCCGGGCCGGGGTACCCGCAGGAGCCCGCCCGCTCAGAACGTCTCCAGGTACCGGTCGAGCTCCCAGTCGCTGACGTCGACCAGGTACTCCTGGAACTCCTGGCGCTTGGCCTCGACGAACTTCTCGCCGATGTGGTCGCCGAGCGCGTCGAGGATCACGGGATCGGCCTCGAGCGCGTCGACGGCCTCGCCGAGGTTGGCCGGGAGCGTGTCGATGCCGTACTCCTCGCGCTTCTGTTCGTCGAACTCGTAGATGTTCTCCCGGACGGGCTCGGGCGCCTCGACGCCGCTCTCGATGCCGTCGAGGCCCGCGTGGATCATCGCCGCGAACGCGAGGTAGGGGTTGCACGACGGGTCCGGCGACCGGAGCTCGATGCGGGAGGCAGCCGGCACGCGCGCCGCGGGCTTGCGCACCAGCGCCGACCGGTTGCGGTCCGACCACGCCACGTACACCGGGGCCTCGTAGCCCGGCACGAGGCGCTTGTAGGAGTTGACGGTCGGGTTGCAGACGGCGGTGATGGCCGGTGCGTGCTCGAGGACGCCGCCCAGGAACTGCTTGGCGGTGGCGCTGAGGTCGAACTCGTCGTCGGCGTCGTGGAACGCGTTCGTCCCGTCCTCGGTGAACAGCGAGAGGTGGGTGTGCATCCCCGAGCCGTTGATCCGCGGGATGGGCTTGGGCATGAACGTGGCGTGGAGGTCGTGCTCGGCGGCCATGGCCCGGACGACCGTCCGGAAGGTGCCGACGTTGTCCGCCGTGGTGAGGGCGTCCTCGTACTCGAAGTTGATCTCGTGCTGGCCCTGGGCGACCTCGTGGTGGGAGGCCTCGATCTCGAAGCCCATCTCCTC
>CAYWNQ010000228.1:0-3140 GCA_964459695.1 uncultured Halobacteriales archaeon
CCGTCCGGGAGGGCGGCCTCGATGGCCTGACGGTGGTCGGGCTTCGTCGGACTCGTGACCAGGAGCGTCCGCTCGTCCATGCGGAGTCAACGACGCCGGGGTGTAAAGAAAGCGGGTGCCGTCAGTCCTCGACGAGCACCGCGTTGACCTGGCCCGTCTGTCCCGGCCGGGAGGTCACGCGAGCAGGGCCTTCGCTGGTCTCGATGACGGCGCCCTTGGTGACGATGTTCCGGCGGACGTAGTTGGGGTTGGCGGGATTCTCCACGACGTCCTCGATGGTCGCTTCGACCGTCTCGCCGCCGACCGCCACGTGGGCGATCTCGGCGGCGAGGGCCCGGTGCTTCTCGCGGTTCCCGCGGGCGTCGATCGTTCGTACCCGCGCGGGCCCGACCTCCGTCTCGGCAGCGCCCCGACCGAGTTCGTGCTTTCGCTTCTTGCGGAACGTCCGGCGTCGGCCGCCGGAGGGTTTGCTCCGCGAGCGACCCTGGTATTTCATGGGCATCGTACGGCCAGCGGCGTACTAAAGGGGTTCGGTCGGCTCCGGACCGCAACGGGTATTGTGGGGCCGGTCGCCGCTCGTGCCATGTCGCTTCGCGCCGTGGTCGCCGCGCCCTTCCGGGGCCGCGGTCACGAGCGCCTCCCGGAGAGCGAGTTCGTCGTCGCGCTATCGTTGGACCGAGGCTGGTACTCGCCCGACCAGGCCGCCCGGGTGGTCGACATCGCCGTGGGCCGGGGACTGCTCGACCGCGATGGTGACGCCCTCCGTCCGGCCTTCGATATCGGCGACGTCGACGTCCCGCCGGGCTTCGCCCCCGACGAGTCGCTCCTCCGGACGCCGTCGCCGTTCGAGCAGGTGCTCGACGCGCTCGTGGAGGCCGGCGAGGACAAACAGGACGCCGTGGCGGGCATCAATCGTCTCCAGGCCGACGCCGGGCTGACGATCGGGGCGGCCGCGGTCCTGTACGCCCGGCGCCAGGGCGTGGACGTCCCCGAAGCCGCCGCCGCGGCCCGGGCCGCTCTGGGTGAACCCTGACGGCCGGACTCAATCCAGCGCCGCGATGACGTCGGGCAGGGCGTCCGCCAGTTGGTCGATGCTGACGTGGGCGTCGGCCCGCGGGTCGGGGGCTGGTCCGCCATCGCGAACGACTTGCACGGTGTGACAGCCGACGCGGCTGGCCCCGGCGATGTCCGCCTCGGGGTCGTCCCCGACGTACGCCAGCTCCGGGGCGGTCACGTCCAGCCCGTCGAGGAGCGCCCGGAACGCCCGGCTGTCGGGCTTCCCGGCTGGGAGCTCACCCGAGACGAGCACGACGTCGAAGGCGTCGGACCAGCCGAGCGTCTCGAGCTTGCTGCGCTGAGCTCGGAGTGGCCCGTTGGTCAGCAACCCGACGCGGTACTCCCGGCGAAGCGCCTGGACGAGCGTCGCGGCCCCGGCCACCGGCTCCAGCGCGCCGTTGACCCGCTGGCGGTACGCCTGGGCGAGGCGGGCGGGGTCGGTCTCGACGTCGGCGTCGTCGAGCATGGCCTCGAAGATCGGCGTGCGGGTCTCCCCGGTCAGGTGCTGGTCGTGCGCCGATTGGTAGGCCGAGCGCGTGGCCCACGCTGCGGTCGGTGGCGCCCCCACGCTCGCCACGGCTTCCTCGAGCAGGCTGCTCCGGTCGCGCGCGGGCACGCACAAGGTGTAATCGAGGTCGAAGCCCACCGCGGCGAGAGACACGCTGGGCGGTGGGATGCCGGGTCGAATAAAGCTGCCGTCGTCGGCCTATGTCACCCGGACCGCCGCCATGACCACGAGTGCAAGCACCTGGAGGGCCGCGGCGGCCAGTCCGGCCCGGCCGAGCTTGCTCGCGAGCGCCCCGACACGGCCCATGTCGGGGGCTTCGCCGTGGACCTCTCGGTAGATCTGCCCCTGAACACGGATGAGGTAGCCGGCGACCAGGACGAGCGCGACACCGACGAGCCAGGCGGCAATCATCACCGCCGTCGTGTTGTCCCGCCCCGACACCCCGGCCAGGGTGGCGCCGGTCAGGAGGGTCACCACGGCCAGCGAGGAGAACAGCAGTATGTGCTTGGGGATGAGCGGCACCGTCACCCCGGCACGGTCGGCTGGTTCGAGTCCCATGAGGGTCGGCGAGAGCACCCCGACGAGGTAGAGGGTTGCCCCAGCCCAGATCGCGCCCGCGACGACGTGGACGAGGTTCAGGGCGGCCATGTCAGCTGACCCGATGGCGACGACGGCGGCCGCGATCGGAACCAGCACGGCGAGCCCGAAGAAGCGCCGGGAGACGTCGCCGGCGTACTGCCGAAAGCCGGCGGTGGTCGCGTGACTCATAGGCGGACCGACACGTTGGGACACCTTATAGCTGTGCTGCCACCCGGGCCGCCCGGGTCGGAACGCTTGAGGCCCTCCCCATCGACCGGCCGAGCATGACCTTCTTCGACCGGCTCCGCGACCGGATCGCGGCGGCCGATTCGGTGCTCTCCGTCGGACTGGATCCACAGCTCGACCGACTGCCGGCTTCGCTCCGCGACCACGACCTGCCCCGGTGGGCGTTCAACCGCCGCATCATCGACGCCACCCACGAACACGCGGCCGCGTACAAACCGAACGCGGCGTTCTACGAGGACGCCGATGGTTGGCGGAGCCTCGTCGAGACCGTCGCCTACGCCCGGGGCAAAGGCGTCCCCGTCCTGCTCGATGCGAAGCGGGCCGACGTCGGGCCCAGCGCTCGGCGGTACGCCGGGCTGCTCGACCTCGCCGACGCGATCACGGTGAATCCGTACCTCGGCCGGGACTCACTGGAACCCTTCCTCGCCCGGGAGGAGGCGGGCGTGTTCGTGCTCTGTCGGACGTCGAATCGGGGCGGGGCGGATCTCCAGCATCTCGAGGTCGCCGACGGCGACCGACTGTACCAGCGGGTCGCGGCCCTCGCGGCCACCTGGAACGAGCGCGGGAACGTGGGCCTCGTCGTCGGTGCGACGGCCCCCGAGGAGCTCGAAACGGTCCGCGAGCGGGTGCCGGACCTACCGTTCCTGGTGCCCGGCGTCGGGGCCCAGGGCGGGGACGTCGAGGCGGCCGTGACCTACGGCCTCGCCGACGGCGTCGGCCTGGTCAACTCCTCGCGGGGCATCATCTTCGC
>CAYWNQ010000229.1:0-3132 GCA_964459695.1 uncultured Halobacteriales archaeon
GCCATCGAGCACGACGGGTTCGGCTTCGTGAACGTCTACTCGCCGTGCGTGACGTTCAACGACGTCGACACCTACGACTACTTCCGGGACACCATCGTCGACCTCGACGAGACCGACCACGACCCGACCGACCGGCGCGCCGCCGAGGAGAAGATACTCGACGCCGACAAGGAGTACCAGGGCGTCATCTACCGCGACGAGGGCTCGGTGCCGTTCGAGGAGCGAGAGGGGATCGAGGGTCCGATGCACGACATCCCCGACGGGGCGCCCGAGGACGCGATGGATCTGGTGCGTGAGTTCTACTAAACGCACTTTTTGCTTCGTCGGGTGGCCTCGGACGCCAACGCCGCTCGCGCCCTGCGGCCACCACTGCCCGTGACTACGTGTGGAAAACACCGGGCCTGTTCAGACGAGCGGTCGGGTTCGTAAGTACCGCCTGGAAAGCCCCCCCCCCCCGCCCGCTCGCTAGCAGTTTGCACTGGAACCTCCGCCGCAACCGTAGACTGCTTCTCGTGCTTGAACCTAGGGGACCGCAAGAAGGCGCTGTTCGGTTTAGAGTCGATTCCTCGACCGCCGACCGATTCACGTCGCGACGACCGTCTCTACCGCCGGGAAAGCCCCGGCAGGCTGGACTCGGGCGGCGCTCACTGCGTACGCGCCTCGCGTCCGGCGAACCGCGCCTCGCGCCGCCCCGAGGTCCTCAGTCGACCATCTCGGCCTCGGGGATGCCGCCCTCGTCGACCGGCGGGGCGGCGACCACCAGCACGAGGCCCGGCTCCTCGCCGACGTTCTCGTACTCCCGGACGACGTCGGACGACGCGGCGAAGGCGGTCCCCGGCTCGGTGTCGCCCGGCAGCCCGATGCGGACCGCGAACCGGCCCCGGAGCACGTGGTAGAACTCCTCCTGGGTCTCGTGGCCGTGGGCGCCCATGCGTTCGCCGGGTGGCACGCGCCAGACCTTCGGTCTGAGGCGGTCCGTACTCAGGGCCTCGTCGACGTCCAGGACGTCGAGGGGGTCGAACTCGTCGTGGACCGCGGGGACGTCCGCCATCGAGGTGACCGGGACGTTCGTCAGGTCCGCGACGGCGTACTCCGGGTCGCTCATGGTCCCAGCCACGGGGCCCGGGGAGATATCGCCGGCGGTGCGACAGGTTCGCGTGTCAGTCCCAGTTCGGCCGGTAGTCGCCCTCGACCGGCGGCTCGGTCCCGACCCACTCCGCCCGCCCCGCGTCGCTCTCGTAGACGGTCTCCCCGCCGTCGTCCACCACCGTCAGCTCCACGGACGACACCGAGCAGTGGGCGTTGTACCGCAGGCTGTCGTCGGGCGTGCAGTAGGTCGCCAGCTGCCAGTGGTCGGGGTCGGCCTCGACCGTGGCCGTCAGCTCGACGCCCTCGCCGGCGGCGCGGAACCGCCACCGGCCCACCTCGTCGACCTCGGTGCGGTTGTTCAGCAGGACGTGCTGGACGCGGTTCAGCGGGTGGACCTCGCCGTCCCGTCGCAGGCAGACCGAGAGGCTGCCGTCGAGGTGCAGCGCCTCCAGCACCACCGACTCGTCGTCGAACCCGTTGCACTGGACCCACCGCCAGGTGTCCGGTGGGCTCGAACCCAGCGTGTGGCCCTGGTGGCCCGGCGCGCCGTCGAACGCGACCGTGCGGTCGCCGACGGTCACCTCGCCGTCGACCCGCAGTGCCTCGTTGCGCGACCAGTGCTTGCCGGTGCCGGCGACGGTCGACAGCAGGTCGGTGAGCCGCCGGCTCCGCAGCGGCGTGAAGGTGTAGTCGTCGGGCTCGTAGGACAGCGACCACGAGACGTCGCCGATCTCGCCCTCGGCGGACGCGGAGGTCAGCTCCCCCGGACCGATGGACAGCGCGAACGGGCGGCCGGCGGGGTGGACCTCGTCGAAGCCGTAGGCCTCGCTGGCGAACGTCGACCCCTCGGGGTCGGTGAGCGCGGCCCAGAGCCGGCCCTCCCGGCGGCCGCCCCCGGTCGAGAGCAGCGTGTAGCGGTACCAGAGCGCCCGCGAGCCGTCACGCGGCCCGACGAGGCCGTACCACACCTCCCGGCCGCGGTCGCCCGGCGCGAGCGGCCAGTCGAGGGCGGGCGCGTTGGGGTCGGTCACGGGCGGGTCCACCGGGCACTCGGTGTTAGTTCTATGGGAGTGGAGATGGGCGGCGCACCGGTATTGAACAACCGCCGGCAGCCGCCGGACGATTGCGAGGATTGCACGTCACCGCAACCGCTATTCGTGCTTGAGCCTGGGGGTGTCGCCAGGCACCTCCGGCTCGCAGCGCTCGCCGGCTAGCAAAGCAACAAAACAACCACTTAAAAGGGAATTCGTACCTTTTTGTGTATAGCCCGGGCGGATTCCAACCGGAGGAAGACGTGCTCGCTTCCCGTCGGTCGCTGCGCGCGTCCTCCAGGGGTCGAATCCGGTGGGCTATCCGCTCGTCACAGTGGTTCCTCGCATCATAGCCCCGCCCCGATTCGAACGGGGGTCATGAGCTCCAAAGGCTCATATGATTGGCCGCTACACCACGGGGCTTCGCCCCTCGCTACTCCCGGCAGACCCAATAGCGTTACGCGCTCAGTCCGCCGCCTCGGTCAGCTCCAGCTCGTCGAACTCGATGAGCCCGCAGACGTCCTCCTCGGCGTGGAAGCAGTCGGGACACTGGGGCTCGCGGTGGATGATGGTGTCCAGGCGCTCGGCGACCGTCTCGTCGATGACGCTCTCCAGCGCCCGCGCCTCCGTGCGGTACTCCGCGACCTCCAGCACCTCGATCAGGAACCGCTCGATGATGCAGTAGGTTTGGAGCGCCTCCCGGGCCTGCCGGATTCCGTCCTCGGTGAGCGAGACGCCCTCGTACTTCTCGTGGTCGGCCAGCCCCCGGGCCTCGAGCTTGCCGATCATCTCGTTGGCGCTGGCGGGCGAGACGTCCAGGGCCTCGGCGATGTCGCCGGTCGAGGCGGGACCGTCGACCTGCTGCTGGACGAGGTAGATGGCCTTGAGGTACTGGCGTGCGGTGTTCATCCGCGGGCCTCCATGAGCGCGGTGACCTCCTCGACGCCCTCGGCCTCCTCCTCGCGGATCTCCGAGAGGACGGCCAGCAGGTGCTCGCGGTCGACGCTGAACT
>CAYWNQ010000230.1:0-3131 GCA_964459695.1 uncultured Halobacteriales archaeon
CGCCACCGAACGAGCGAGCGGTGAACGAAGTGAACCGCGAGCACGCGACCCGCGAGCGGCGCGAGTGAGGAGCGCAGCGAGCGAGGAGCCCACCGAGTCGGGCGAAGGGGGCTTCCGGCGGTTCCATGCGGTCAAGCACGAGATGTGCCAGCTGACGGGTCGTTCCGGGGTGATCTCCTGGTCAGTTCACTCCCGGAACGCCAGCGGCCCGTACACCGCCACCACCACCGCCGCCCCCACGCCCTCGCCGACCTCGTGGTCGCACACGACGGTCTCGGTGGTCTCCCAGTCCCAGTCCCGTCCGGACCGCACGTCGGCGAGCTTGGTCTCGAGGTCGGCCCGGCAGGCCGCCTCGTCGGCGGCGGTGCTCTCCATGAACACGCCGCCCTCGGGCGAAAGCGCCCAGCCCAGGCCGGCGGCGAGAGTCTCGCCGGCCTCGCCCGTCGCGTCGGCCACCACGGCGGCGATTGGGTCGCCGACCGCGTAGGGGTCATCGACGCTGCCCGGCGTCGCGACGGTCGCCTCGGGCGGCACCACCGACGACAGGGCGACGAGGTTGTAGTCGGCGACGCCGGCCTCGGCCAGCGCGGCGTCGAACGCCGTGAGCCGGGTGGCGGCCTCGCCCGTCCCCCACACGACGGCGATGCGGTCGACCATCGCAGGGCTACGCGGGGGCGAAGACCGGCGCGGGCTCCTCGAGGGTCTCGATAGCGCCAGAGAGCTCGACGGCGGCGCCGATCTCGACGTCGCCCTCGACGCGCGCCATCACCCGGGCCTCGCCCACGTCGACGAGGGCGACCTGGTAGCCCGCCTCGTCGAACCAGTCCGGCGAGACGGCGATGGTCGTCTCGGCGTACACCGTGCCCGAGGTCGGCAGCTCGACCGTCTCGACGTCGCGGCTGCCGCAGTGGGCGCAGGCGGCCTTCGGGGCGCCGGCGACGCGGTCGCAGTCGGGACACGCCTGGCCGAGCAGCCGGCCCTCCCGCAGCGCCGCGGCCCACTCGGCGTGGGTGAGGTGGTCGCGGTCGGTCACGCCCGACCCTCCATCACCGTGACGACGGTGGTGGCCGCGTCGCCGCCGAGGTTGTGCGCGACGGCGCGGTCGGCGTCGGGGACCTGGCGCTCGCCGGCGTCGCCACGCAGCTGCTCGGTCAGCTCGACGATCTGGGCCGTCCCGGTCGCGCCGATGGGGTGGCCCTTGGCCTTCAGGCCGCCGCTGGGGTTGACCGGCACGTCGCCGCCCAGCGAGGTCCGGCCCGCCGCGGCGGCGGGGCCGCCCTCCCCGTCGGCGACCAGGCCCAGCGCCTCGGTGGCCATCACCTCGGCGCCGGTGAAGCAGTCGTGGACCTCCGCGAACGCCACGGCGTCGGCGGTGGTGTCGGCCTGGTCGTACGCCCGGGCGGCGGCGTCGCGGGCGGCCTGCGTGACGTGGGGCGTGTCCTTGTCGCCCAGCGGCACGACGTCGGTGGCGTGGCCGACGCCGGCGACGTCGACGGGGTCGGCGAAGGAGTCGGCGCGGTCCGGGGCCGCGACGACGACTGCGCTGGCGCCGTCGGAGAACGGACAGCAGTCCATCAGCCGGAACGGGTCGGCGACGATGGGGCCCTCGAGCACCTCCTCGACGGTGGTCTCCTTGCCGAAGTGGGCCCGCGGGTTGTACCGGCCGTGGGCGTGGTTCTTGACGGCCACTTCGGCGAGCTGCTCCTCGGTGGTGCCGTACTCGTGCATGTGGCGCTTGGTGAGCAGCGCGAAGACCCCGGGGAACGTCAGGCCGGTGGGCTGCTCGTACTGGCGGTGGGAGGCCGAGGCGAAGATGCGCGTCATCGCCGGCGTGTCGAGGCCGGTCTCGGGCGTGCAGCGCTCGACGCCGCCCACCAGGACCACGTCGTGCACCCCGGACTCGACGGACTCGACGGCGTGCTTGAACGCGGTGGCGGAGGTGGCACAGGCGTCCTCGAACCGCTGGGCGGGGACGCCCGCGAGGCCGACGTGGGCCGCCAGCGCCGGCGCCAGGTGGGTGTGGTTCTCGGTCTGGCCGCCCATCGCGTTGCCGAGGTACAGCGCGTCGACGTCGTCTCGGCCCACGCCGGCGTCGTCCATGGCCTCGAGTGCCGCGTCCCCGAACAGCTCCTGGAGGGGCGAGTCGTGGACGCCAAAGCGGGTCATCCCCGCGCCGACGACGCTCGCTCGTGTCATACACCGCCAGAGGCGACCGCCACATTTGAACCCCGCGCTTGCACGCGGGATTGCCGGGTGACGGTCCGCGGGCGCCGGCTAGTCGAACCGGCGGCGCCGCTCGGGCTCGCCGCCGAACGAGCCCTCGGGGTAGAGGTACCACGCCAGCAGCCAGCCAACCAGCAGGCCCGCGAGGACCGCGCCGCCGACCAGCGCGAGCGAGGGGTCGCCCTGGAGCGTGATGAGACCGGCGGAGGCGCCGACCAGCGCCGTGAAGCCGAGCTTGATGCGCAGCGCCGCGGTGGCCCGCTCCTCGTCGCTGACCGGCCCGACCATCAGGTACCCCCGGCTGTCGAGACGTGCATCCCGGCGAACTGCCAGACGCCGTTGCGGTCGAGCAGCGTGCCGCTCCAGCGGCTGTCGAACTCGTAGCGGACCGACGCCTCGACGTCGGTCCAGGCCATGAACACGTCGTCGGAGAACCACCCGGCCTCGCCCGCCCGGCCGACCACGAGGTCCTCGCTCTCGACCACCCAGTCGGTGGTCCGGTCGGTCTGGTCGGCCAGCCCCCGGCGGATCTCCCCGAACCCGGCGAGGCGCTCGCCGATGCCGAACTTCACCACGCGCTCGTCGTCGAGGAAGTACGGGTGCAGCGGGTCGCCGTCCCGGAGGGCGTCGTAGTAGTCCCTGACGGTGGCCTCGGCGTCCATGGTCCAGCCACGCGGCGCGGCGACTTACCCCTGGCGTTCACTGGAAGCCACGGTCGACGTCGTCCTCGTCGACCAGGTCGTCCAGCTCCGCAGACAGCAGCTCCTCGGCCTCCTCGAAGGTCGTCCCGAGCTCCTCGAGGGGCTCCGGGCGTCCGTACTGGTCGTGCTCCATGGGGCCAAAGGCCGGCGAATCCATCGCCTCCATCACGTCCTCGAACATCGCGTCGGGCGATGTCGGCGCGTCGG
>CAYWNQ010000231.1:0-3097 GCA_964459695.1 uncultured Halobacteriales archaeon
CCAGGCCAACTTCGACTTCTTCACCCACGGCTGGACCGAGATGATGGAGATTCCCGCCGACGAGCTGGCGGCCCACCACCGCCGCTACGGCGAGTTCTTCGACGCCCACGGCATCACCATCGACGAGCCGCTGGGCGAGTTCCGCCCCGACGACGGCATCGCCGAGGCGCCGAGGACCCCCGAGAAGCTCGACGACCCCGAGTTCGAGAACGCCGTCGCGGGCTTCGCCGACGACGTCTACGTCGAGACCCCCGAGGGGCTGTTCGAGGGCGGTGGCGCCGACGAGCCCGCGGACGTGGACGCCGAGGACTTCGTCGAGACCGACGCGTAGGGGAGAGCGGGGGAGTCAGCTCGGCGGTTTCCCCTCGTGGGCAACGCAGGAGCCGGGCTCGAGCCACGCGCGTCGGTCGGGACGTCTCCGCCCGTTCGACCACAGGGTTGCTCGTTGCCGCGACCGCAGACCGCTACTCGTGCTCGACCGGATCGAGCAGCAGTCGCAGGCGGGACGACGTCAACCGGACGTCTGAGACGAGAGACGTCGACCGGGGGGAGGGGGGGGGGAAACCGACCGACCCGTACGGCTATCGAAATCCCCCCGCTACGTCGATTCACCACCGCGCTTCCGGTCGATGCGGTCCGCGCACTCGAAGCCCGCGACCACGCCACCGTTCAGCGACCGCTCGGGGTACTGCGCCCGGGAGGCCATCCCGCCGTAGTACAGCCCCTCGGTCACCGCGTCGCCGAGGTCGTACGGCACCACCATGTCGAGGTAGCCCCGCTCGTAGATGGGAGCGGCCCGGGGCGCGCGGGCGATCTCCATCCACTCGACGTGGTCGCGGTCGAAGTCGGGGAAGAGGTCGGCGACGCCGTCGAGCCACAGCTCCCGGAGGCCGGCGTCGTCGCGCTGCCAGACCCGGTCGCCCCGGTCCTGGACGTAGGAGGCGACGTACAGCAGGTGCTCGCCGCCGTAGCGCTCGGGCGGGACGAAGTTTGTGTGCTCGACGAGGGCGCCGAACGGCGCGTCGTCGGCGACGTTGAGCCAGTAGGTGTCGGTGAGCTGCCGGTCCATCCCGACCACGGCACAGACCGCGCCCTGGAAGTCGATGTCGCAGGGGTAGCCCGTCCAGTCCTCCAGCAGGTGGGGCATCGTGGTGACCACGAGGTCGTCGACGTCGTGGGTCTCCGTGGCGCCGCCGACGCCGACGGTGACCGACTCGACGGCCTCGCCGTAGGCCACGTCCTCGACCCGGGCGTCGGTGACGATGGCGTCGGTCCCGACGGCCTCGACCAGCGCGTCGAGCAGCGCGCCGAACCCGCCCTCGAGGTAGCCCAGGATCTCCCCGCGGAGCAGGTCGCGCTCGCCGCGGAACCTGATGCGGCCGAGCAGCCACGCGGCGCTGACGTCCTCCTTCCGGGAGCCGAACTTGGCGTCGAGCAGCGGCTCGAAGAAGTACTCGTAGACGTTCCGGGTGGTGTGCTCGAGCAGGAACTCCCGGATGGGCACGTCCTCGTAGGCCGCGAGGTCGTCGTAGCTGTCGAACGAGGGGACGCCGCCGCGGACGTCGACGCCCAGCGTCAGCATGCCCAGCCGGAACTTGTCGTACAGCGACAGGTAGGGGTAGGCGGCGATCTCCCAGGGCGTGTCCAGCGGGTGGGCGACGCCGTCGACGTAGTAGGCGTTCTCGCCGAGGCGCCACTCGACGCGGTCGCCCAGCCCGAGGTCCTCGGCGAGTTCGACGATGGTCTCCTCGGACTTCGAGAGGTGGTGGTAGAACTTCTCGACGGGATCGCCGGCGGTCTCGTAGGTCGCCGCCAGGCCACCGAGGTCCTCGCTCGCCTCGAACAGCCGGACCTCGTGGCCGTGGTGCTGCAGGCGGTGGGCGGCGGCCAGCCCCGCGACGCCGCCGCCGACGACCCCGATCATGTGCGGGGGTTACCCGCCTGGGGGATGGGCCTTTCGGGTCCGCCGGTGGCGGTCGGCGTTCCGCCCGGCGGCGGTCTCGAACAGCACTCCGCGGCGGTCGCACTCGACCCCGGTTCCGGCGCGCACGGCCGCCGGGCCTCGAGGAGTCGCCGCGATGGAGGGGTCCCAATCGTCCGCGGCGACGGGGCGCACGGACGAACAGGGAGGGGCCCTTTCGACCGCTCGGCGGTGCGAACCGCCCGTCGGCGGCCGGACCGGTCGCTACCTTTTTCCCCGGCGTAGCGAAACGGGAGGTATGCTCGCCGTCCGGGCGCCTGCCTCGAGCGCGAACCTCGGGAGCGGCTTCGACGTGTTCGGGGTCGCCCTCGAGCGCCCGGCGGACGTGGTGCGCGTCGAGCGTGCCGAGGCCACCACCATCGAGGTGACCGGCACCGGGAGCCAGTACATCCCGGAGGACCCCGACGAGAACACCGTCGGCGCCGTCGCCGAGGCGCTCGACGCGCCGGCACACATCCGCATCGACAAGGGCGTCAGGCCCGCCTCGGGCCTGGGCTCGTCGGCTGCCTCCGCCGCGGCGGCGGCGGTGGCGCTGGACGCGCTGTACGACCGCGGCCGGAGTCCCGAGGAGCTGGTGTCGGTCGCCGCCGAGGGCGAGGCGGTCGTCTCGGGCGACGCCCACGCCGACAACGTCGCACCCGCCATCCTCGGGGGCTTCACGGTCGTCCGGGCCGCCGGCGTCACCCAGGTCGACGCCTCCATCCCGGTCGTCGCGGTGCTGCCGGAGACCGTCGTCTCGACCCGCGACGCCCGCGAGGTCGTGCCCGAGGGCGCCCGGACCGAGGAGGTGGTCGAGACGGTCGGCAATGCCGCCACGCTGGCGGTCGGGATGGCCCGCAACGACCCCGCGCTGGTCGGCTCGGGGATGGACGACCCCGTCGTCACCCCCGCCCGGGCCGAGCTCATCGAGGGCTACGACGCGGTCTGCGAGGCGGCCCTGGGGGCCGGCGCCACCGGCGTCACCATCAGCGGCGCCGGGCCGGCGCTGCTGGCGGCCTGCCACGCCGGCGAGCGCTCGGCGGTCGCCAACGCGATGGTGGACGCCTTCGAGGACGCCGGCGTCGACGCCCGGGCGTACCCGACGGCGGTCGGGCGCGGCGCCGAGGTCCTGTAGGG
>CAYWNQ010000232.1:0-3087 GCA_964459695.1 uncultured Halobacteriales archaeon
GGTACCGGTCGTCGCGGGCGTACAGCGCGTAGGCCGCCGAGTCGAAGAGGTCACAGCCGACCGCCGCCGCCAGCGCGAACATCATGGGGTGGCCGGCGCCGAACAGGTGGACCGGCGCGTCGGCGCCCAGGCCACGCTTGGCCGCGGCGACGACGTCGACCACGTCGGCGAACCGGTAGTCCCGCAGCAACGGCACGACCGCGCCCACGGGGAACAGGTCGAGGTCGGTCCCGTAGGCGTGGCGAGCGGCCCGCTCCCGGAGGTCGGCGTAGGTCGAACCCTGGACTGGCGCGGTGACCAGCATCTCGCCCGTGTCGACCGACTCGGCGACGGCGAGGCGCTCCTCGGTGGTCGCGAGGTCGGCCTCCGCGCGCTCGCGGGGGGCGTCCGGCGGCGTCGGCACGTCCACGGGCGTCCCGACGTCGCTACCGACGTCGCGCTGGAAGGCGAGGATGTCGCGGGTCGAGACGTCGAGCTCGCCGTACTCCGCGAGCTGGAACGACCCCGAGTCCGTCATGATGGCGCCCGAGAACCCGAGCAGCTCGTGGAGGCCCTCCGCGAGCGCCCGCTCGCGGTAGTCGTCGCTGCCGTAGAGCACGTAGGCGTTGGTGATGAGCAGCTGGGCGCCGAACTCCGCCTCGAGCTCTCCGGGCCGGACGGTCTGGAGGTGCGGGTTGACGACCGGGGCGAGCGCGGGCGTCTCGACTGTGACGCCCGCGCGGGGCACCGTGAGCTCGCCGACCCGGCCGGCGGCGTCGTGGCGGCGGAGCTCGAACGCCTCGCGCATACGTCTGGTTGCGAGGCCCGCGTGAAAACCGCCCCGGTCAGGGAGCTCCCCTGGCCGCCGGGCGTGTCGGGGCGCCGGGTCGGCCCCGCCGGTGCTCACCGGAACGCCTCGTGGTACAGCAGCGCCAGCGCCGACCGACCGTCCCGCAGGTCGCCGTCGCGGACCGCTGCGAGCAGGTCCTCGCGGTCGGCGGTCCGGACCCGGATCGACTCGTCACGGTCAAGGTCCTGGCCGCCGGCCGGGCGGCAGTCCCGCGCGAGGAAGTAGTGAAAGACGTAGTTGGTCGCGCCGTTGGCGGGCTCGAACGTCCCGAGCCGCTCCAGCTCGCCCGCGGCGTAGCCCGTCTCCTCGGCCAGCTCCCGGCGGGCGGCGTCGGCCGGCTCCTCGTCGGCGCCGGCGAGGGTGCCCGCCGGCAGCCCGAGGTTCACGCGGTCGACGGCCTGGCGCCACTCCTCGATGACGACCACCTCGCCCTCGGGGGTGACCGGCAGCACGACGACCGAGGGCAGGTCGGCGACGTGGTGGAACGACGTCTCGGTCCCGTCCGGGAGCCGGACCGCCTCGCGGACGACGGCGAAACCCGGGCAGGTGTAGTCGGTGCGGCTGGCGAGCGTCTCCCACGCCAGGTCGTCCATGGCGGGGGCTGGGCGGCGCCCGGGTTAGAGCTTGGCGTCGCGACACGCGGTCCCGCCGACCGGGCGTCAGTCCCGGGGTTCGAACAGCGCCGCGACCTGGTCGCGGGTCCGCTCGAGCGACCCGGAGTTGTCGACGGTGACGTGGTCGCCCTCGACGGGCTCGAACTCCGCCCGGAGCGCCGCAGCCACGGCCGCGTCAGCGTCGCTGGCGTCGCCCTCACGCTCGGCGATGCGGTCCCGGGCGACCGCCTCCTCGCACGTCACCCGGACCACGGCGACGTCTGTGCCCGTCGCCTCGCCGACCCGGCGGGCCAGCTCCCGGTGCCGTGCCGTCCGGAAGGTCCCGTCCAGGACGACGTCCCGGTCCTCCCGCAGCAGCTCGCGGGCGCGGTCGCAGACCGCCTCGTAGGTGCGGTCGGTCTCGTGCTCGTCGTAGCCGGGCTCGTCGACCAGTTCCGCGCGGACGACGTCCGTGCGGAGCCGCGTCGCGTCGAGCCGGTCGGCGACCATGCCGGCGACTGTCGTCTTCCCGGTGCCGGGCGGGCCACAGACCACGACCAGCCGCGCCATGGCCGTGGCTCCCGGGCCGGCGGCAAGTGCGTGTCGGTCCCGACGGCGCGGTCGGGGGCCACCAACAGAACGAAGTCCTCCGGGCGCGGCGTTCGCGGCTGTGCTGGACGAGTACCTCGAGCGCCTGTTCACCTGGGAGAGCCTCGAGAACACCGAACGCGGGGTGGAGTTCGAGCTGAAGAACCGGCTCGTGGAGGCCGAGCTCCACGGCGTCCACCTGGCGAAGCTCGACGGCGAGCGCGTCCCCCTCGAGGCCGTCACCGTCGAGCTAGAGGACGGCGAGGATGTCCGCGCCGACGAGATCACCGCCGAGGACCCCATCGAGTTCCCGCTGGCCGCCACCGTGCAGGTCGTCCTCGACCACGAGCGCCTCCGGCTGGGCACCCACCGCCTGGACGTCGGCCTCACCGTCGAGGGGTTCGACCGGGTGAGCTTCGACACCACCGACGAGGTCACCGAGGACGACCTCGTCGACGTCGACCCCGCCGGGCGGGACGCCGACGCGGTGCTGGCGCTGGCCGACGAGGTCAGCGAGCCGGCGTCGCTGGAGCGGCTGCGCGACCGCGAGCGCGAGGGACCGGCGCGCGAGCGGGTGCTCGACGGCCTCGCGGACCGGCTGGCCGTCGCCGAGCCACTCGAGGACGACTACGCCGCCGACGCCGACGACGGGAAGTCGACCGGCGACACCCTGGTCGACGGGCTGCTCGTCGACGTGCTCGAGTCGCCCCAGCGGGTGTCGGTGTACTTCGCTGCCCGGACGCTGCGCGGCGGGACCCCCGAGGCCGTCGCGGACCTGACGCTGCTGCCCAAGGACGTGGTCGCCGACACCCTCGAGGAGTTCGAGCGCGAGGGCATCGCCGAGCACGACGACGGCGAGTACGCGGTCGAGCCGCCCGTGGCCGTCCTCCGCAAGCGAAGCACGGAGGTGTGGACGGTGCTCCGGAAGGGGCTCTCCCGGCTGTAACCGGGATCGGGCGACCCGGGATCACTCGGCGACGCCGGTGGCTGTCGCGTCGTAGAACTCCCCGTCGAGCACCGCGAGGCCGGCGCCGGCGTCCCGCGCCGCGGCCTCGAGGCGCCTGGTCAGCAGGTCGA
>CAYWNQ010000233.1:0-3048 GCA_964459695.1 uncultured Halobacteriales archaeon
AGGAGAACGTCAAGCGGATGCTGGCGTACTCCTCCATCGGCCACGCCGGCTACGTGCTCATCGGGCTGGCGGCGCTGACGGGCTACGGCGACCAGACGCTCGTGCTCGGCGCCGGCATGGTCCACCTGCTGGTCTACGGGTTCATGAACACCGGCGCCTTCCTGTTCATCGCGCTGGCGGAGTACTGGAACGTCGGCCGGACGTTCGAGGACTTCAACGGCCTCGCGACGGAGGCGCCGATGGCCTGCGTGGCCATGACGGTGTTCCTGTTCTCGCTGGCCGGGCTCCCGGTCGGGGGCGGGTTCCTCTCGAAGTACTACCTGTTCGCCGGGGCGGTCGGGGCCGGCGTGTGGTGGCTCGCGCTGGTCGGCGCTGTCAACAGCGCGCTGTCGCTGTTCTACTACAGCCGGGTCGTCAAGGCGATGTGGATCGAGGACCCCGACGGCGACTTCGGCATCCAGCAGTACCCGACCGGCCTGTACGCGGCCCTGATGATCGCCGCGGTCGTGACGGTCGCGCTGCTGCCCGCGCTGGGCTTTTTCTCCGACAGCGCCTTCGACGCCGCCGCCGCGCTGCTCTGACCGGCGGGGTTCGGAGCGGTTCTGGTCTCGACGTCGCTCGGCCGGCTCCGGCGCCACTGAGGGTCTCACCACCACGGTCGAAACGGGCCTCCCCGACCCGAGGCGGCATCCTTTAGACCGTCCAACACCCAGCCCGAGCCATGGTCTCGCGGGTCGTGCTGGGCTGTGGCTCCGTCGGCCAGCGCATCGTCCGCGCCCTGAAGGATCGGCCGGGCGACCTCCTGGTGCTGACCGACGACACGCACCGCGTCGAGACCCTCCGCAACGAGAACGTCGCCGCCGAGCGGGCAGACGTGACCGACCCCGACAGCCTCCGGGCGAAATCGCCGCCGGCGGAGACGGTCGTCGTGGCCGGCGACGACCCCGAGACCAACCGCCGGGCGGCAGCCGTCGCCCGCGAGGTGTTCGCCGACGCGTTCCTGCTGGCCTACACCGGCGACGACGCGACCGCCGAGCAACGGGACGCCGTCGCCGGGCGCGCCGACGACGTCGTCGACCCGACCCTCGTCACGGCGGCGACGGTCGCCGGGCCCATCGGCGAGCCGGGGCTCCGTACCCGGCGCCTCCGGCGGGTCCTCCGGCGCCTCGAGGGACCCATGGCGGTGGTCGCCCACGACAACCCCGACCCGGACGCCCTCGCCAGCGGCGTCGCGCTGGCCGACGTCGCCGAACACACCGGGCTCGAGGCCGAGGTCTGCTACTACGGCACCATCAACCACCAGGAGAACCGCGCCATGGTGAACCTGCTGGACCTCCAGCTGACGAACCTCGAGCCCGATGCCGACCTCTCGCGGTTCCACTCGTTCGCCCTGGTCGACCACTCGCGGCCGGGGGTCAACGATGGCCTGCCGCCCGAGACGCCCATCGACGTGGTCGTCGACCACCACCCGCCGCGGGCGCCGGTCGACGGCCGGTTCGTCGACCTCAGGAGCGACGTCGGGGCCACGTCGACGATGGTCGCCGACTACCTGCGGACGCTCGGGCTCGACCCGTCCGACGAGGTGGCGACCGGGCTGCTGTTCGGCATCCGCGTCGACACCGACGACTTCAAACGCGAAGTGAGCGTCGCCGACTTCGAGGCGGCGGCGTACCTCCTCTCGTGGGTCGACGCCGGCGCCCTCGACCGCATCGAGTCGCCGTCGGTGAGCACCGAGACCCTGGACGTCATCTCGCGCGCGGTCGCCGACAGGGAGGTGTCGGCGGGGGTCCTCACCGCCGGCGTCGGCGCGATCCACGACCGCGACGCCCTCGCTCAGGCCGCCGACCGCCTGCTGGACCTCGAGGACGTCACCACCACCCTGGTGTACGGCTACGCCGACGACATCGTCTACGCTTCGGCGCGCTCGCGTGGCGCCGACGTGGACCTCGGGGAGGTCCTGCGGGACGCCTTCGGCCGCATCGGCTCCGCAGGCGGCCACGCCGACATGGCGGGTGCCCAGGTCCCCATCGGCATGCTCGTCGACCCCAGCGAGGACGACGACGAGGCCGACCGCGAGCGGGCGGTCCGGGAGGTCGTCACCGACCGGTTCTTCGAGGCGCTGGAGGTCGGCCCCGACACCGCGGCCACGACGGTGTACGCCGGCCAGCAGTTCTTCGGCTCGGCGTTCGGCGACCCGCCCGACGGGAGCTAACCGACGGGACCTTTTTCCCCGCGCGTCGCCCACTCGCCGGTGATGGCCGACTCCTTCGAGGGCAAACCACGCGTCCGGGACTACATGACCCAGGACGTCGTGACCGTCTCGCCCGACGACACGGTCGCGGCGGTGGCCCGCCGGATGGCCGACGGCGAGGGCCACGGCGGCTTCCCGGTGACCGACGGCCGGCGCGTCCAGGGGTTCGTCTCGGCGCGGGACCTGCTGCTCGCCGACGACGCCGACCAGGTGTTCAAGGTGATGACCGAGGACCTGGTCGTCGCCCACCCCGACATGAAGATCACCGACGCCGCCCGCGTCATCCTCCGGTCGGGCATCCAGCGCCTGCCCGTCGTCGACGACGCCGGCAACCTGGTCGGCATCATCTCCCACGCCGACGTCATCCGGAGCCAGATCGAGCGCGCGACGCCGGACAAGGTCGCGAAGCTCAAGCGCACGCTCCAGAACATCCACGGCGTCGACGCCGACGAGGAGCGCCGGACGGTCGAGCTGACGGCCCTCCGGCCGACCCAGGGGAAGGTCTACACCGACGAGCTCGAGGGCCGGACCTACGAGCTCGAGAACGGCCTGGCCGAGCCCCTCGTGGTCATCGACAACGCCGGCGAACTGCTGCTAGCCGACGGCCACCACCGCGTCAAGGCCGCCCGCCGGCTCTCCATCCCGGAGATGGACGCCTACGTCATCGCGCTCGAGGAGGCCGTCGACCTGGGCATGGCCGAGACCGCCCGCAAGGAGGGCCTCGAGGGCATCGAAGACATCCAGGAGGTCGACTACGCCCACCACCCGCTCGTCGAGACGACCGAGCGGCTCCAGGA
>CAYWNQ010000234.1:0-2994 GCA_964459695.1 uncultured Halobacteriales archaeon
CCTCGACGACCTTCTGGTGGCGGCGCTGGAGCGAGCAGTCCCGCTCGCCCAGGTGGCGCACGTTGCCGTGGTGGTCGGCGACGATCTGGACCTCGACGTGGCGGGGGTTCTCGAGGTAGCGCTCCAGGTATACGTTGGGGTTGTCGAAGTAGGCCTCGCCCTCACGCTGGGCGCTCTCGAGCTGCTCGTCGGCCTCCTCGGGGTCCCTGACGATCTTCATCCCGCGCCCGCCGCCGCCGCCCTCGGCCTTGATGGCGACGGGGTAGCCGTGCTCGTCGCCGAACTCGCGGACGGCCTCGGCGGAGTCGACCGGGTCGGTGTCGCCGGGGACGATGGGGACGTCGGCGTCGCGCATGGTCTTGCGGGCGCTGGTCTTCTCGCCGAGCTGGCGCATCGACTCGGCCGTCGGGCCGATCCAGGTCACGCCGTCGGTGTCCTCGACGGCGGCGGCGAACTCGGCGTTCTCGGCGAGGAAGCCGTAGCCCGGGTGGATGGCGTCGGCGTCGGCCTTCTCGGCGGCCCCGATGACGGCGTCGTGGTCGAGATAGGACTCCGAGGCCTTGGCGGGGCCGACGTTGTACGCCTCGTCGGCGTAGCGGACGTGGCCGCCGTGCTTGTCGGCCTCGCTGTACACCGCGACGGTGTCGACCCCGAGGTCCTCGCAGGCCCGCATCACGCGGACCGCGATCTCGCCCCGGTTGGCGACGAGCACCTTGTCGAACATTCCTGGCGGGACCCTCACGCCAGCCGCACCTTATTCTGTCGGTTCCGGCGGTTTTCAACTTGCAATCAGTTTACCGTTTCCGCCGTAGTAAACCGGGACGGCCGCGTCGGTTTACCCGAGGCGGTCGGTCCGGCCCGCCGCGGCCCAGCCGTCGGTCGGCGCCCCGTCGGGCACCCGGACCGACCGGCCCTGGAGCCCGCCCATCCGGCCCGCGAACGCCCACTTCCGGCCGGTCCAGGCCTCGCCGTCGCCGTCGTCGGCCGGCCCGTCGAGGTGGATGCGCAGCGCCGCGACGATGGCGGCGGCCTCGTCGGGGTCGGCGTCGGTGAGGCCCGGCACGGTCCTCACAGGGGGATGTTGCCGTGCTTGCGGTCCGGGCCGTCGACCCGCTTGCCGGCGAGCATCGCCAGGTCCGAGACCAGCCGCGCGCGGGTGTCGGCGGGCTCGACGACGTCGTCGACGAAGCCCCGGTCGGCCACGGAGTAGGGGTTGGCGAACTGCTCGCGGTACTCGTCGATGAGCTCCTCGCGGCGTGCCTCGGTGTCCTCGGCGGCGGCCAGTTCGTCGTCGTACAGCACGTTGACGGCGCCGCGGGGGCCCATCACGGCCACCTCCGCGGTCGGCCAGGCGTAGTTGACGTCCGCCCCGACGTGCTTGGAGGCCATCACGTCGTAGGCGCCGCCGTAGGCCTTCCGGGTGATGACCGTCAGCAGCGGCACGGTCGCCTCGCTGTAGGCGTACAGCAGCTTCGCCCCGTGCTTGATGATGCCGCCGTGCTCCTGGTCGGTGCCGGGCATGAACCCCGGCACGTCGACGAACGTGACGATGGGGACGTTGAACGCGTCGCAGAACCGGACGAACCGGGCCCCCTTCAGCGAGGCGTCGATGTCGAGCGTCCCGGCGTTGACCCGGGGCTGGTTCGCCACGACGCCGACCGGGCGGCCGTCGAGTCGGCCGAACCCGGTGACGATGTTGCGCGCGAACGCCTCGGCCACCTCGAAGAACGACTCCTCGTCGACCACCCGGTCGACGACGTCGACGATGTCGTAGGGCTTGCGCGGCTGGTCGGGGACGATGTCCTCCAGGGCCTCCGCGCGGCGCTCGGGGTCGTCCCAGGGCTCGACCCGCGGCGGGTCCTCCACGTTGTTCGCCGGCAGGTACGACAGCAGCCGCCGGATGTCGTCCAGGGCCGCCTTCTCGGAGTCCGTCGAGAAGTGCGCCACGCCGGACTCGGCGGTGTGGGTCGAGGCGCCGCCGAGCTCCTCGAAGCTCACCTCCTCGCCCGTGACCGTCTCGATGACGTCCGGGCCGGTGATGAACATGTGGGAGGTCTCCTGGACCATGAACACGAAGTCGGTGATGGCCGGCGAGTACACCGCCCCGCCGGCGCAGGGGCCCATCACCGCCGAGATCTGGGGGACGACGCCGCTGGCCTTCTGGTTGCGGTGGAAGATGTCGGCGTAGCCCGCCAGCGAGTCGACGCCCTCCTGGATGCGCGCGCCGGCGGAGTCGTTGAGCCCCACGATGGGCGCGCCGGTCTCCAGCGCCCGGTCCATCACCTTGCAGACCTTCTCGGCGAACACCTCGCCCAGCGACCCGCCGAACACCGTGAAGTCGTGGGCGAACACGAACACCTGCCGGCCGTCGACCTCGCCGTAGCCGGTCACGACGCCGTCGCCGGCCACCTTCCGGTCGGCCATGTCGAAGTTGGTCGAGCGGTGGGTCCGGAGCTGGTCGAACTCGACGAAGGTGCCGTCGTCGAGGAAGTAGTCGATGCGCTCGCGGGCGGTCATCTTGCCCTTCTCGTGCTGGGCCTCGATGCGCTCCTCGCCGCCGCCCTTCCGCGCCCGGGCCTTCCGCTCGCGCAACTCGTCGATGCTCTCGTCCATCGTCACCGCACATCACGTCCCCGGTGGTTCATCGGTCGTGCCAACGGCCGGCCACCAAAAAAGGGTTTCCGGGTCCGGCAGTGGGGGCACGGTCCTCATCGGCGGCTATCGTACCGTATGACCGGATGCTATCGAAGCGTTCGCCGACTCACAACGAGCGTCCCGGGGAACTGCGTGCGATCGGGCTCCGGTGAGCTCTCCCTCGTGGCCCACCACCGCCCGGCACGACCCGAGGCGCTGACCGCATCCTCTTGCTTGACCGTTACCACCGCATGGAAAGCCCCGAGGCGCTGACCGCATCCTCTTGCTTGACCGCCACCACCGCATGGAAAGCCCCGAGGCGCTGGACTCGGGCGGCTCGCTGCGCGCTTCGGCCTCCCT
>CAYWNQ010000235.1:0-2987 GCA_964459695.1 uncultured Halobacteriales archaeon
ATGGCGACGCCGAGGCCGTCCGCGAGCCGGCCTGTGCGGACTGGTTCAACGCGCTCCCCCTCCCGTGGTACTTCCAATCGATGGAGCTCGAGGTGGCGTGTGCGGCCGATCGAGGCGAACTCGACCAGTACCTTGGGGCCTCGCCGCCGCTCGTGATTACCCGGGCCAACCAGACCGGACCGGCCGCGCCGACGCTCGAGGGTTACACGGCCTCCACGTACGCCTTCCGCGCGTCGGTGGAACCCCGACCGCCCGAGCTGGTGTTCTACCGCCGGACGGCGCCGACTAACGCGTCGGCCTGAGGGTGCGGCGCCCCGCCGCTAAGTCAGCCGAAGGCGCCGAGGTTCGCCTGCAGCTCGCGGTCGGTCTCGCCGGCCTCGAGGTCGTACCCGATGAGGCCTTTGAGGTCGACGGCATAGGTCCCCCCGCCCCGCTCGAGCACCAGCAGCCGGCCCTTGGTCCCGACGACGGTGCCGGTCGCGAGCGTCTCGGCCACGGGCCGCTCCGCGAGCTCCAGCCCGTACTCGAACGCGAAGGTATCGATGACGTCGTACCGTTCGACGGTCCGCGTCCAGGCGTCGTCGTCGAACGACGCGGCGAGGCCGGCGAGCTTCGTGCGCGGGTTCACCCGATCCGGCAGCGACTCGGCCAGCTCGCGCTCGACCCGCCGGGCGATGCGACCGTCCGAGACGGTGTGGAGGTGGGCCGCCCGGTCGGCCCCCTGCTCGCGTAGCCGAACGGGCAGTCGCGCCAGCCGGGTGACGCCGACCTTCACCACGTCCGGGGCGAAGCCGGCGAGGTAGACGGCGTGCTCCACGTCACACGCCGGGATCGGTTTGTCGCAGTTGCCGGTACACCGGGCACAGGGCCAGGTGTCGGCGTGGTCGGCACAGTAGGGGGTGGCCGGCGCGTCGCAGGCCGAGTGGCCGTCGCCGTCGAGCGCCCCGGCGCAGTGGCGGCGGCCGAGCGTGTAGGCCAGCTCGGCGCCGGCCGCCAACGGCTCGCGTCGAACCTGCCCGTCAGCGGCGAGCAGGAGCCCGGGCTCGCCGATCGCCCCGCTGACCCCGTCGACCGGGTCGTAGGCGAGCGATGACAGCCCGGTCTCGTAGCCGACGACCTGCACGGCGGGCGGATACACCGCCGCCGGATAAAGCGATGGCGCTCGGCGCCGTTCTCCCCCGTCCGTCAGGCCGCCTCGCCGTCGGGCTGGTCGGCCTCGAACAACCGGGCGTCGCAGTCCTCGCACGTCACCGCGACGACCGACTTCGACCGGCAGCAGGACTCGACCGTCTCCTCGCCGAACGCCACCTCGCCGCCGCAGGTCGGACAGCGGTCGAGGAACACCCGGAGCCCGCTGAGGACCTGGCCTCGGGCCGCCGGCGCCAGGTCGCTCCAGCCGGCGACCCGCCCGTCGAGGACCCGTGCGGCCGCCATGTCGGCCAGGAACGCGCCCGGCGACTCCCACTGCCCGACGTGTCGACGCGCCGAGCCGCCGTCGACGAGCGCGACGTACGCGCCGGCGTACTCCTCGAGGTCGAGCCGGTCCAGGGGGACGTCGAGCATCGAGGCCAGCGCCTGCCGCGAGGCGTCCGCTCCCCGGAGGTCATCCATGCGGTCATACCACGCCGCCCGGAAGTCCTCCGTGAGACAGAGGTCGTCGACGTCCTCGCACTCGGTCACGGCGCCGGCCTCGGCGAGTATGACGGCCGGTTCGACCGTCGAGTCGGCGTCGTGGGTGGGTCGCCCGTGCTCGAAGTAGCGGAGCACCCGGTCGGGCAGGTACGTGCGGGTGAGCCACGGGGTCCCCGGGACGAGGTAGCCACGGAGCGCGATGGCGGCGGCTGCGACGAGGAGGACGGCCGCCGCCACGGCCGCCGACCCGGTCGAGCCGAAGGGCACGAGCAGGCCGACGACGACGGCGATCACGATCGCGATGGCGGCGTTGACCAGCGTGCACGGCAGACACCGGTTCTCGCCCGTGTACTCCGGCCGCCGGATGGCGGCGAGCACGTCGTCCATCACGGTCGACATGGTCGCCAGCTAGGCGTGTCGGGCCATCAATCTACTGTCACGGGGTCGAGGGCCACGACCGGGACGATCAGTCCCGTTCGGCGAGCAGCTCCCGCGTCGCGCGTCGGACCGCCTCATCGGATCCCATGGCGGCGGACCAGCCGAGCGCCTCGAGGGCCGAGACGTCGAGCTGCATCCGGGGGACGTCGCCGACCCAGCCCCGGTCGCCGCCGGTGTGTTCGAGGGTCGGGTCGACGCCCATCTCGTCGGCGACGATGGCCGCGATATCGTCGACGGCGGTCGCGTCCCTGGTACCGAGGTTGTAGACGTTCACGGGGTCGGCCGTCGACTCGATGACCGTCAGCATGGCGTCGACACAGTCGGAGACGTGGAGGTAGGACTTCTCCTGGCGGCCGTCGCCGAGCACCTCGAGGCGGTCGGGGTCGGCCCGGAGCTTCTCGATGAAGTCGACGATGACCGCGCCTGGCTGGAGGCGGGGACCGACCACGTTCGCGAACCGGAACGTCCACGTCGTGAAGCCGTGGCTGTGGGCGTAGACCGACAGGAGCGCCTCCTCGGCGACCTTGCTGGCCCCGTAGATGCTGATCGGGTCCGGCGGGTAGGATTCGGGCGTGGGCCGTGGCGCCTCGCCGTAGACGGTCGAGGAGGAGGTGAACGCGAGCCGCCGGACGCCGACCGCGTCCATCCGTTCGACCACCGTCTCGGTGAGCCGGTTGTTGAGTCGGAACTGGGCGATGTCGTCGCGGTCGGCGGCCTTGTCGGCCGCGCAGTGGACCACCAGGTCGAGGTCGGCCGTGATGGCTTCGGCGGCGACCCCGGGATCCGTCAGGTCGCCCTCGACGAACGCGGCATCCTCGGGGACCCACTCGCGGTCGCCGTTGGCGAGGTTGTCCACGACGATGACGTGGTTGTCCTCGACCAGCCGGTCGGCGAGATGCGAGCCGACGAAGCCCGCC
>CAYWNQ010000236.1:0-2948 GCA_964459695.1 uncultured Halobacteriales archaeon
TGGACGTGGACCTCGAGGCCGATGACGGCCGACAGCTCCGGCGACTCCGCGGTCCGGGCGGTCATCGTGGGGACGTTCGGGCGCCGGCGCTAAAGGGTAACGGGACGGGCTCGTGGGCCGGGCTGACGTTCCCCCCTCATCGCTGGCTCGTCGGCCCGGACCTGACTGGGAGCGCACTCCGTGTGCTCGTGACCGCCCTCTCCCCGAGGGCCGGAGTGGGTGCGCGACGCAAGCACCGCAGCGAACGACGTGAGCCGCGCGCGTCCCCGAGTCGAGCGGGCGGGGGGCGTTCCGACGGTATCCATCGGCCCAAGCGAGCACTGCGCTCGGCGCTCCGATGGTGGACGTCCGAAGGAGGCCCAACCACCTGAACGCCCGACCAGTGCAACGGACCGGGAAAGATACTTCCGGCCGTGCGGCGATGCGACCCGGCATGGTGACCAACCCACTCGCCTCGCGGATCGACCCCGTCGCCTGGAACCCGGCCGACCCGCCGGCGCTGACCGGACCGCTGGCGGCGAACCGGGCGCTCGAGGACTGCGAGACGGTGGTGACCGCCGACGGCCCCGAGGACGTGGCGTTCGACGACGAGGGGCGGCTGTACACCGGCGACGCGGACGGCGCGGTCTACCGCACGGTCGACCCGGTCGGGCCCGGTACCGTCGACGCCGAGACGGAGCCGGTCGCCCGCACCGACGGCCGGCCGCTGGCCATGACGTTCGCCAGCGACGACCTGCTGGTCTGCGCCGAGGACGCCGGCCTGCTCTCGGTCGCGCCGGACGGAACCGTGACGACGCTGGCCGACAGCGCGGGCGGGCGGTCCATCGCGTTCGCCGACGACCTCCACGTGGCCGACGACGTGGTGTACTTCACCGACGCCACCGAGCACGACCTGTTCCAGGACGAGCTGTTCGAGCTGCGCGACACCGGCCGGCTGCTGGCCTACGACCGCGGGACCGGCGAGACCACCGTCGAGCTGGACGGGCTCGGGTTCGCCAACGGGGTGGTGCCGGGCCCGGACGGCGAGTCGCTGCTGGTGACCGAGACATCGCGCTACCGGGTGCGGCGGTACTGGACCGGCGGCGACCGGGCCGGCGAGTCCGCGGTCTTCGCCGACAACCTCCCGGGCTACCCGGACAACGTCGACGTGGCGGTCGAGCGCGAGGGGTTCTGGGTGGCGATCCCCACCCTGCGCGACGACACCCTGGAGCGCCTCCACCGCCACCCGCGCGTGAAGTGGGTGCTGGGGGCGCTACCGAAGGCGGTGCTCGCGGCCGTCGAGGGCGACCCGTACGGCCTGGTGCTCCGGCTGGACGACGACGGCGCGGTGGTCGAGAGCCTCCACGACCCCGACGGCGAGGTGTTCGGCATCACGTCGGCGACGCCCCACGACGGGGCGCTGTACCTCGGGTCGCTGTTCGGCTCTGCGGTCCGGCGCTACCCGCTGGACTGAGCGGGGCGCGACGGGCCGAACCCATCAGCACGCACACGTCTCAGCTGCGAAAGACGAACCGGCCCGAACCGCTCGCCGTGGACCTATCAGAAACTATGTGAATGTCTGACGGAAATTTAAGGGTGCGGGGACGCCCCGTACCCGTATGGCCGGCAACCGAGTGGACGACCTCGAGGAGCAGGTCCAGGAGCTCAAGGCGACGGTGGACGGACTGACCGACGAGCTGGTCGAGACCAAAGAGCGCCTCCGCATCGCGGAGGACGAGCTCGAACCCGACATGGACCCCGGTATCATCGAGGGCGGCCCGACCACCCCCGACGTCGACGTCGGCGAAGCCGAGACGGCCGAGACAGCCGAGCCGAGCCCCGACTCCGACGGCACCGACCCGGCGACCGGCGAGGCCGAGCCCGAGGCGTCGGCCGACGGGGATAAGGGCGAGGCGGTCGAGGGGGAGGACAGCGCCGACGGCGAGGGCGACGACATCATCGTCGCCTGAGCCCGTCGCCGTCCGGGACCCCCTCGATGCACATCAACGAGCTCGTTCTGGAGGATTTCAAGAGCTTCGGCCGCAAGACGAGGATCCCGTTCTACGAGGACTTCACCACCATCTCGGGCCCGAACGGCAGCGGCAAGTCCAACATCATCGACTCGATCCTCTTCGCGCTGGGCCTGGCCCGGACGTCGGGGATCCGCGCCGAGAAGCTGACGGACCTCATCTACAACCCTGGCCACGAGGACGACGCCGGGTTCGCCGGCGAGCGCGAGGCCTGGGTCGAGGTCGTCCTGGACAACCGCGACCGGACGCTCGAGCGCTCGCAGGTGGTCAACGCCGCCGGCAGCGACGACATCGGCGACGTCGACGAGATACGCATCCGGCGGCGGGTCAAGCAGACCGACGAGGACACCTACTACTCCTACTACTACCTCAACGACCGGTCGGTGAACCTCTCGGACATCCAGGACCTGCTGGCCCAGGCCGGCGTCACGCCCGAGGGGTACAACGTGGTGATGCAGGGCGACGTGACCGAGATCATCACCATGACGGCGGGCAACCGCCGGGAGATCGTCGACGAGATCGCCGGCGTCGCCGAGTTCGACGCCAAGAAGGAGGAGGCGTTCGCCGAACTGGAGACCGTCCAGGAGCGCGTCGACGAGGCCGAGCTCCGCATCGAGGAGAAGGACGAGCGCCTCGACCAGCTCGAGGACGAGCGCGAGACCGCCATGGAGTACCGCGAGCTGAAGGAGGAGAAGGCGACCTACGAGGGCTACCGCAAGGCCGCCGAGCTCGAGGACAAGCGCGAGGAGCTCGCCGAGGTCCGCGAGGAAGTCGAGGCCGCCGCCGACGAGCTGGCCGAGCGCCAGCGCGAGCTCGACGAGCACCAGGGTCGGGTGACGGACCTGGAGGACGAGCTCGACGAGCTCAACGCCGAGATCGAGCGGAAGGGCGAGGACGAGCAGCTCGAGCTGAAGGCCGAGATGGAGGAGATCAAGGGCG
>CAYWNQ010000237.1:0-2942 GCA_964459695.1 uncultured Halobacteriales archaeon
CGGAACGCCAGCCCCTCGCCCGCCCGGACGACCAGTGACTGGTCCGGACCGAGGTAGAGGCCGCCCTCGAACACGTCGCCCACCACCACCCGGTCCCCGTCGACCGGCGCGAACCCGCGCCAGGTGAACGCCATCTCGACCACGCCGACGTCGTTGTCGAGCTGGGTCGTCACGAACGCCCGGCGCTCGAAGGCGCTGGCCGCCATCTCCCGGCCGGTCGCGTTCCCGCCGCGCCGGACGAGCGTCAGCGACTGGTTCCGGAAGTCGGTGTACAGCGGCGTCTCGTTCGCGGTGAAGGTCTCGGCGTAGGCCTCGAACTGCTCGCGTTCGGACTCGTTCGCCAGCGTGCGCTCGTAGTGGAAGGTCCAGCGGGCGGCGCCGTCGGTCTGGACCGCGAGGCGGAACTGCACCCGGTCGAAGGACTCTCCGCCGACCTGGAACGCGGTCCCCGCGCCGGCAGCCGTCGCGCCGACGCCCGCGCTGGCCCCGGCGACGACCGCCAGCAGGCAGAGGGCGAGGGCGACCGCCGACGGCCGGAGCATACGCTGTGCACGGCCGGGCGAGTCAAAAGGTATTGCGACCTGGGCCGGCGGTCAGCCGACGACGCCGTTCGCGAGCACGTGCGCTGGATCCTGCCAGGCCGTCGCGTCGACGGTCGGGTCGGCGTCGAGGACGACGAGGTCGGCCCGGTAGCCCTCGGCGACCCGGCCGACGTCGTCGAGGCCGAGCAGCTCGGCGGCCGTGACGGTGGCCGCCTCGAGCGCCTCGGCCGGGGCGAGGCCGTAGTCGACCATCAGCTCGAGCTCGCCCGGGATGTCGGCGTGCCGGTTCAGAGGCGTCCCGGCGTCGGTGCCCATCGCGATGCGGACGCCAGCGTCGACGGCCAAGTCCCACGTGTCCTGGAACACCGACTCGGCCTCGCGGCCCTTCTCGACGGCCCAGTCGGGGATCCCTGCCGTCTCGGGCGCGTCACAGATGCCGTGGAGCGCGCTGCTGGTCGGCACCCAGTAGGTCCCGTGCTCGGCCATCAGCTCGGCGGCCTCCCGGTCCATGAACGAGCCGTGCTCCACCGAGGTGATGCCGGCCCGCACCGCGTTCTTGATACCCTCCGCGCCGTGGCAGTGGGCGGCCGTGGGGACGCCCTTGGCGCTCGCGGCGTCGACGAGGGCCTCGAGCTCGTCGGGGCCCAGCTCGGGCGCCCCCGTCACCGCGCCCTCCGTGAGCACCCCGCCGGTGGCCATGCACTTGACGACCTCGGCGCCGCGCTTGAGCTGCTCGCGGACGGCCTTGCGGACCTCGTACGGCCCGTCGGCCTCCCGACCGAACCAGTGGCCGTGGCCGCCCGTCATCACGATGTTCTGGGCCGCCGGGACGACACGGGGCCCGCGGATGACACCCTCGGCGACCGCCCGGCGGGCGTCCGGACCGAGGGTACCGGGCGCCCCCAGGTCGCGGACGGTCGTCACGCCGGCGCGGACCGCGGCCTCCAGGTTCGCGGCGGCCCGGAGCGCGAGCAGCGTCTCCGGCTCGCGGTGCGTCGAGCTGGGATCGGGACGGGCGTCGAACGTCACGTGCACGTGGGCATCGATGAGCCCGGGAGCGACGTAGCGGCCCGACGTGTCGATCGTCTCGTCCGCCGAACCGACCTCGCCGACGGCGACGATACGTCCGTCCTCGACCGCGACGTCGGCCTCGCGGGTGCCATCGACGTCGGCCACGGTCCCCCCGCGGATCGCGAGCATATCCCGCGCTCACGCCGACCGCTCCTAAACGCCTCGGTCTCGGCCGGGGGAAAAGCCCAATCGGCTGGGCCCGCCATCGTGGCAGGTATGGCACTCCGCAATCTCACCGACGACCGGGCGCTGGTGACCGGCGCCAGCTCGGGGATCGGCCGGGCGACCGCCCTCGCCCTGGCTCGAGAAGGGGCCGACGTGGCCCTCGCCGCCCGACGGGCGGACCGGCTCGAAGCCGTCGCCGACGCGATCCGGGCCGACCACGGCCGGACCGCCCTGGTGGTTCCCACGGACGTCAGCGACGAGGCGGCCGTCGAGGCGCTCGTCGACCACGCCCTCGACCGCTTCGGCGGCCTCGACGTCGCCGTCGCGAACGCGGGGCTGGTGGCGGGGGCCGGCGTGTCCGAGCTGACGACCGACGCGTACCGCCGGATGACCGCCGTCAACGTCGACGGCACGTTCTTCACGGCCCGCGCCGTCCTCGAGCCGCTGCGGGCCTCGGCGGGCCACCTCGTGTTCATCGGCAGCTTCGCGGGCCAGTACCCCCGCCCGTTCAACCCCGTCTACGCGGCGACCAAGTGGTGGACCCGGGGGTTCGCCAAGAGCGTCTCCGCCGAGGTCGGCGCGGACGGGGTCGGGGTCACCGTCGTCAACCCGTCGGAGGTCCGCACGGAGATCGAAGTCGGCGGCGAGGCGTTCGCGGATCGGTTCGACCCAGGCGAGGTCACCGAGCCCGAGGAGGTCGCCGAGGCGGTGGTCTTCGCCGCCCGGCAACCCGCCTCGATGGTGAGCGAGCTGGACCTGTTCCGGCGGGACAAGTTCGCGGGGTTCTGAACGCGGGCCGGTCGGCGGCGATCACGTCTCGCGGCGCTCGTACTCGACGAAGGCGTAGCCGTCGCCCGGCTCGCGGTCGACGACGACCCACGCGTCGCGGTCCCAGTCGGGGAAGGTCGTGTCCCCGTCGGGGGCGGCGTCGACCTCGGTGAGCACCAGCCGGTCGGCCAGCGGGAGGAACTGCTCGTAGACGGTCCCGCCGCCGACGACGTAGGCCACGTCGCTACCGGTCGTCCGGGCTGCGTCGAGGGCGGCCTCGACGGAGTCGACGAGCACGACGTCGTCGGGGAGGGCCGGCGCACCCCGGCTCAGGACGATGTTCGTCCGGTCGGGCAGCGGCCCGCCGAGCCGGTCGGCGATGCTCTCGTAGGTCCG
>CAYWNQ010000238.1:0-2908 GCA_964459695.1 uncultured Halobacteriales archaeon
GGATGGACGCGGCGTGGTACCGCCAGATGTACTGGACGATCGGCCACGGCACCCAACAGATCAACCTCGCGGCGATGGTCACTGTCTGGTACTTCCTTACCCACGTCGTCGGGGGCGCGGAGGTCGTCAGCGAGAAGGTCTCCCGGAGTGCGTTCATCCTCTATCTGTTCTTTATTAACCTCGGTGCCGCCCACCACCTGATGTCCGACCCGGCGGTCTCCGTCGGCTGGCGGCTGTTCAACACCTCCTACGCGTTCTACGGCGCCGCGTTCGCGAGCATGATCCACGCCTTCGCCATCCCGGCGGGCCTCGAGGCCGGCCGCCGCAAGCTCGGCAGGGGAGGGGGCACCTTTGGCTGGCTCACCAACGCGCCGTGGTCGAACCCGGTGTTCTCCGCGACGATCTTCTCGATCATCCTCTTCGGGTTCCTCGGCGGGATCACGGGGGTGGTCATGGGCCAGATGCAGGTCAACATGACCTGGCACAACACGTTCGCGACGGTCGGGCACTTCCATGGGACCGTCGCCGTCGGCACCACGCTCGCCTTCATGGGCCTGGTGTTCTTCGTGGTCCGGACGATGTTCCAACGGAAGCTCTCCTTCGACCGACTCGCCACCGCCCAACCCTACCTCTACGCCGGCGCGATGGGCATCGTCGTTCTGATGATGATGTACGCAGGTATCCTCTACGGCGTCCCGCGACGGACCGCCGAGGTCGTCCGGAACATCCCTGGTGCGGACTTCAGTCTCATCGCAGCGGCGCCCCTGTTCACCATCCTCGGCGTCTTCGCGATATTCGCCATCCTCGCCGGGATCGCCTTCCTCCTGGTCGCCGTCGCGTCCCTGGTGGTCGGCGAGCGCGTCACGTCGCCGGCGGACAACGCCGACCTCGTCCCCGACGGGGGTGGGGACGACGGCGGCAAGCCCGTCCACGCCTACGAGATGCGAGGCACCTTCCTGATCTGCCTCGTGTTCATGGCCGTGTTCGTGGTGTCGTACGTGCTCAACTGGTACCTGCTCACGGAGCTCTGGCAGGTGGGTCTGTAAGGCGCGGGATCGCCCGAACACCTTCGACGAAAGCCCTACGGAGACGCCACCGAAACGACCCCACACGATGACGGATGCCACCACGCCGGCCCACCCTGGGTCGCCGATCACGTGGGTCCGCACGGTCGTTCGGAGCGCCTGGAACGACCTCAAGTCGATCTACTACGCGAACACGCTCATCTGGCGCGCGCTCAAGAGCGCGACGCTGCTCTTCCTCGGCTTCTTCTGCTGGAGCGGCGCCAACTTGCTGTTGTCCTACCAGCCAGAGTGGGGCTGGCTCTACGTGATCATGGCCTACGGCTTCGCGCTCCTGCTGTGGGGCCCCCTCACGCACCTGCTGATCGTCCCGCTCGTTGTCAGGATCCGTCGGGCCGGGCGGGGTGGGCCGTGGCGTATCATCGCCCGTCACGGGTCGAAGATCAACCTCTCGGTCTTCCTCGTCATCGTGCTGGTGCTCGCGAGCTTCCCGCCCGGCGTGATGACCTTCGAGTTCCAGGTGCCCGCGGGCGGGGGCGGCGGGTCGAGCGTCAATCCGGACCTGCAATGTACCCGCTCCGGCGAGGCGATCCACTGCCACCTCTCGGATTCCCGCGGCATCGACCGCGTGGTGGTCTCCACCGGCGGAGAGACGCTCCAGACGATCGAGGAGCCACCCTTCGACTTCGACGTGAACATGGCCGACCTGGCGACCGTCAACGGGGACAAGCAGTTCGCCGTCGAGCTGCTCGACGAGGACGGGGACACGATCAGGCGCTACATCCGCCGGGCGGAGCTCATCCCCGGCTGAGAGCCGACCGGTTACAGCAACCGTCGGCGGGAGTTCGTGACGACGAGCAGACTGCTCCCCGCCATCGCCAGAGCGGCGGCCAGCGGGTTGAGGAGCCCGACGACCGCCAGGGGGATGGCGACGCCGTTGTAACAGAACGCCCACCCGACGTTTTCACGAATGCGCCGTCGCGTCGCGGCCGCGACGTCGAAGACGGCCGGGACCGCCTCGAGGCCCCCGTCGACGACCACGGCGTCCGCCGCGTCGGCCGCGCTAGCCGTCCCGGCGAGGGCGATCCCAACGTCCGCCGCTGAAAGCGCGGGTGCGTCGTTCGTTCCGTCGCCGACCATCGCGGTGGGGCCGTCGGCCCGCAGCCGCCGGAGGGTCGCGACCTTGCCCTCTGGTGGGACGCCGGCGAACACGTCGTCGACCGCGGGGTGGTCCCGGAAGGAGGCAGCGGCGGCCTCGTCGTCGCCCGTGAGGATCACGACCCGCGCCTCGGCCAGCGAGTCGAGAACCGCGGTCCAGCCCGCCCGCGCCCGGTCGCCGACCACGATCACCGAGACGGCGTCGTCCCCCCAACCGACGACAACGGGCAGGTCCCCATCGGCCCGGGCCGTCTCGACGGCGGACTGGAGGTCGGCCTCGAGCGGCCCGACGAGCCGTTCGACGAGCGCGGGCGTGCCCACCACCACCCGCTGGCCGTCGACCTGACCGCTCACCCCCTCACCCGGGTGCTGCTCGATATCGGTCGCCGTGGGGAGGCCCGCCGACTCCGCTGGTTCGACCGCCTGGCCGCCGTCGGGCGCCGCGGACGCCCACTCGACGATCGCGTCCGCGACGGGGTGGGCGGCGTGGGCCTCGACGGCTGCCGCCGCGGCCACCGTGTCCCGATCGCCGACCACCGACCGGACCGTCATCTCGCCGGTCGTGAGGGTCCCGGTCTTATCGAAGACGACCGTCCGGACGTCCGGGGCGGTCTCGAAGAGCGAGCGGTTGGTCACGACGATGCCGGCCCGCAGGGCGTCCCGGAGCCCGCCAGCGATGGCAAGCGGCGTCGCGAGCCCCATCGCGCACGGGCAGGCGGCCACGAGCA
>CAYWNQ010000239.1:0-2848 GCA_964459695.1 uncultured Halobacteriales archaeon
TCACCATCGCCGGCATCGGCGGCGCGAAGGGCCGCGCGATGGGGGACATCTCCGGGGTCAACTACAAGGTCGAGAAGGTCAACGGCGTCTCGCTCATCGAACTGGTCCGCGGGAACGCGGAGAAGCCCGTCCGATAGCATGTCCGAGAGCGACGCCCCCGAGCCGGACGCCCCCGGTTCGACCGACGACGAGAGCGTGTCGGCGGAGCTGTTCGGCGAGTGGCCCGTCGACGGCATCGAGTACCAGGACCCCTCGACGAAGCGCTACATCACGGTGACGCCGGTGGCCCACACGATGGGCCGCCACGCGGGCAAGCAGTTCAAGAAGTCCGAGATCAGCGTCGTCGAGCGGCTCATCAACCGGCTGATGCAGACCGAGGAGAACACCGGCAAGAAACAGCAGGCCGCCCGCATCGTCCGCGACGCCTTCGACGTGGTCGCCGACCGCACCGACGAGAACCCGATCCAGGTGCTGGTCCGGGCCGTCGAGCACGCCGCGCCCCGCGAGGAGACCGTCCGGCTGAAGTACGGCGGCATCTCGGTGCCGAAGGCCGTCGACGTCGCGCCCCAGCGCCGGGTCGACCAGGCGCTGAAGTTCATCGCCGAGGGCGTCCAGCGCAACTCCTTCAAGTCGCCGACGCCGGCCCACGAGGCGCTGGCCAACCAGCTCACCGGCGCCGCCGACTACGACGTCTCCACCTACGCGGTCTCCCAGAAGGAGGAGGCCGAGCGCGTCGCCGCCGCCGCGCGGTAGCTCACCCGCGCGGCTCTCGCTCGGGCGTCAGGAACACGTCGACGCCCAGCGCCGCGTACGCCACGGCACCGACCCCGGGAACCAGCGTGGTCCACGCGCCGAGGCCGACCAGCGACGCCGCACCGACGACCAGCGGCCCGGCGACGAGCAGGCCCCCGACGAGCCGGTCGGCCCGCCGGGGACCGCGGAGCCGGGCGACGCCGAGGACGCCGGTGCCGACGCCGCCGACGGCCACGCCCGCCAGCGCGAGCAGGGCGAACACCAGGCCGCCCAGGATGCCGAGGCTGCCCGTGGCGGTGTCGGTGACGGCGAGGCCGGCGTAGCCGACGAGTGCGAGACCCAGCCCGCCGACGGTGGCCAGGGCGCCGGCGAGGTAGAGCCCGCCGAACGCGGGGCGGTCCCGGCGGTCGGCGGCGACCACCGCCGCGAGCACCCCCACCAGGCCGAGGACGGTCAGCGTCGGGGCCACGATCTCCCGGAGGCCCTGGGCGCTCGTCAGCGCCGGGTGGAACTGGTGGGAGTCCGGCGCCCGAACCGTCGCCTGGATGGCGAGCGAACCGAGGAGGAACGGTCCGCCCAGGGCCCCAGCCAGACCCGGCAGCCGGCGGCGTCTCACGGGTCGCCCTCCCCGAGCGCGCAGACCGCGCCGCCGGCCGTGACCAGGTAGACTACGCCGTCGGCGAGCGCGGGGGGCGCGACCAGCCGGTCGCTGCGGAACTGCCAGGTCGCCCGGCCGGCGTCGCGGGTGAGCGCCCCCACGGCGTGGCCGGCGTCGGCGCCCTCGGCGGGCGGCCCCTCGACCAGGACGGCCCCGGGACCGGCGGCCCGCGCGGTCCCCTCCCCGAGGTGCGAGCACCAGCGCGGGGCGGGCTCGCCGGTGTCGGGGTCCAGCGCGAACACGGCGTCGGGGCCCTCGCCAACCAGCTCGACGGCGTACACCGTGTCCGGCGTCACGACCGGCGCGGCGTAGCCCCGCCCGTCGCCGCGTGCGAAGGTCCAGCGCCGGTCGCCGCCGGCGAGGTCGTAGGCCGCCAGGCCGCCGAACGACCCCACGTAGGCGGTACCGTCGACGACCACCGGCGGGTCGTCGGCGAACGCGGGCCCGCCACGCCAGAGTTCGGTCCCGTCGCCGACGCCGTGGGCGGCCACCTCCGCGCCGTTGGCGAGGACGACCCCCTCGGCGACAGCCGGACGGCTGACCGGGCCGTCGAACGGTGCCGACCAGCCCTGGTCGCCCGTCGGGGCGGACAGAGCGAGGAGTTCGCCCTCGGTCGGGACGAACACCCGCTGGTGCGCGACGGTGGCCGGGGCGGTGGCGGCCAGGTCCGACCGACGCCACCGCACGGTCCGGCTGGCGACGTCGACCGCGTGGACGCCGTCGGGGCCGGCGACCACCACGAGGTCGCCGGCGACCGTCGGCGGGCCGGGCACGCGGGCGGCCTCGTGTCCCACCGGCGCGGACCAGCGCTCGCTGCCGTCGGTCGGGGCCAGCGCCCGGAGCGTCCCCCCGCCGTCGACGACGTACAGCGACCCCGCAAGCGCCGGTGGCGACGGGGGGAACTCGCCGGCGACGACGTCGGTCCGCCAGGCCAGCGCGGCGTCGGTCGGGACCGCGGCGTCGGGGCCGAAGCCCGTGTTCGTCTGGTCGTGGCGGATTGAGGGCCAGGCCGCCGTGGGGTCGACGGTCGCCGTCGGGTCGTCGGCCGGGGTGACCACGACGTCGGGTGTGGGCCGGCCCCGGTCGGGACACGAGGAGGTACAGCCCGCCAGCGTCGCGCCCGCGAGCGCGGCGGCGCCGGCGCCAAGCAGCTCGCGCCGACGGATCGGAGGCATGGTCCGGACTGGCGGCGCCTGCTACGAGTGCTTTCTGCCGCCGGGGTCAGTCCGCCGCCCGGTCGGCGCCGCCGGCGGCGTAGGCGCGGGTCACGTCCACCAGCGCCTTGCGGTACTCGGACTCGTCGGGGTCGTCGGCCAGCGACCGGAACCGCCGCCGGAAGGCGTCGAGGTCGACCGCCGGCGCGTCGGCGGCTGCCACCCGGGCGAGGTCGTACAGCCGGTGGTCCCCGCCGACGAGGTCGTGGCGCTCGACCAGCGC
>CAYWNQ010000240.1:0-2831 GCA_964459695.1 uncultured Halobacteriales archaeon
GACGTCGTCCAGCGCGACGACGACGTCGACCGGCTGTGGTCGATGGTGTCGCGGGTGTTCCGGTCGGTGCTGCGCGACCCCGGCGCCGCCGCGGAGATCGGGATGGACCGCGAGACCTGCTTCGACTACCACTCCTCGGCGCGCCAGCTCGAGCGGGTCGCCGACCACGCCTCGAAGATCGCCCTGGCCGCCGGCGACCTCGGGGAGGTGCCCGACGACCTCGCTGGCTCGCTGGAGGAGCTCCACGGCGGCGCCGAGGCCGTCATCGACGGCGCGATGGACGCGCTGCTGGAGGACGACGCCGCCGAGGCGACGCGGCTGGCCCACGACGCCAGCGAGGGCGTCGCCGAGATCGACGACCTGGTCCGCCGGGTCGACGAGACCATCCGCGAGCACGACCTGGACGCCGCCGACGCCCAGCAGCTCGGGCTGGTCGTCGACTCGCTGTCGCGGTCGGCGGACTACGGGGGCAACATCGCCGAGACCGCGCTGCAGAAGGCCGCCCCGAAGCCGTAGCGTGGACCGTTTGATGGAGGGAGTCGCGGTCGCTGCTGGTGGCGTCCGGACTGTCACCGGGCGCCGGACCTGAAGGACGCCAGCTTTCCGCAACCGCCGACCGCATCGCGTGCCTGACCCCAGGAGCCCCGCCAGAAAGCCACCGTTCGACTCGGGAGCCGCTCTCGCGTTCGGCGGCGCGTCCCGAGGTCGAGCGCGAGCTGCGGTCTGCGGGGCGCTTGCGGCGAGGACCTCTCCTGCGGTCGGGCCAGCGCGGTCGGAGGCGGACCTGCAGCGTTCCTCAACGAACACCCGTCATCAAAACAGCCCCCAGCGGCGGCGACGGCTACTCCTCGACCAGCACGGCGTTGACCTGGCCGTCCTGGCCGGGCCGGGAGGTCACCCGGGCGCGGCCCTCGGAGGTCTCGACCACGGCGCCCTTCGTGACGATGTTCCGCCGGACGTAGTTGGGGTTCGAGGGGTTCTCCACGACGTCCTCGAGGTCGGCGCTGACGACCTCGTCGCCGACCGCGACGCTGGCGACGTCGGTCGCGATTGCCCGGACCTTCCGGTTGGCGCCGCGGGCGTCGACGACCTTCAGCCGGCGCTCGTCGTCGATCCGTGTCTCGGTCGGCTCGCTGCCGAGGTCGCGCTTGCGCTTCTTGGCCACCGGGCGGCGCCGGCCACCGGTGCGCTTGCGGGGCGAACGGCCGTGGTGCTTCATGGACGGAACGTCGCCGAGCCCACACTTCAACCTCTCGATGGCGCGGCCCACCCGCCCCGGCGGTCGAGCGGTGGCTATTTGCCCCGGGCTGGCCATCCCCTCACCATGACCCTCCGGACAGCCGTGGCGGTCCCGTTCCGGCAGGCCGGCAGCGACGCCCTCGAGGAGAGCGCGTTCGTCGTCGCCCTCTCGCTGGACCGTGACTGGTTCTCGCCCGACCAGGCCAAGCGCCTCGTCGACGTCGCCGTCACCGAGGACCTGCTCGCCCGCGAGGACGGCGAGGTCGCGGTGCAGTTCGACGCCGGCGCGGTCGAGGTCCCCGCGGACTTCGAGCCCGACGAGTCCGTCCTGCGGCGGCGCTCGGCGTTCGAGCGCGTGCTCGAGGCGGTCGTCGACGGCGGCGTCGAGAAGCGCCAGGCGGTCGCCGACATCAACCGGCTGCAGGGCGACCTCGGGGTGACCATCGAGGCCGCCGCGGTGGTGTACGCCCGCCGGCGGTCGGTCGACGTCGGCGACCACGCCGACGCGGCGCTCGAGGCCCTGTAGGCGATGGTCGACGACCGGGTCACCGACGGCCGGCGCATCGCCCAGCTGCTGGCCGCGGAGGTCCGGGGCCACGAGCGCGGCCCGCTGGCGGCGCTGTCGGTCGCCGACGTCGCGGACATCGCGGGCAGCGTCGACGGCGAGCGCGCCTACCGGCTGGTGCGGCCGACCGCCGACGGCGAGGCGACGGTCGGCGCCGCGTACGTCCATCCCGAGCGCGTTCGTCTCGTGGTCCGGGCCAGGCCCGAGCGGGCCGCGGCGGCCGCCGAGGACGCGGGACTGGGGGTCCGACCGGCGGGGGGCGATGCCCCGCGGACGCTGGTCTTCGTCGAGTCCGGCGCCGCGGTCAAGCGCGCGACCGACGTCCTACGCGCGGTCCTGGAGGGCCTCGACGACGCCGGGTAGCGCCGCCAGGTCGTCGCGGTCGACGACGGCGTCGGCGTCCGGCGCTGGCGCCGCGTCGGGGCCCCGGACGTGCACCGTGGCGAGGCCGGCCCGGGCCGCGCCGGCCACGTCGCGCTCGGGGTCGTCACCGACGTAGACGGCCTCGTCGGGGGCGACCGAGAGCGCCGCCAGCAGCGCCTCGAACGCCGCGGCGGCGGGCTTCGGGGCACCCACCTCGCCGGTGACCACGGTCGCGTCGAACAGGTCGGTCCAGCCCAGCCGCTCGAGCTTGCCGCGCTGGGCCCGCGCCGGCCCGTCGGTCAGCAGGCCGACCCGGTAGCGCTCGCGGAGCTGTCCCACGACGGCGGCGGCGTCGGGCACCGGCTCCAGGGCCGCCTCGACGGCACCGCGGTAGGCCGCCGCGGCGTCGCCGGCGCGCTCGTCGTCGACCAGCGCCCGGAACACCGCCTCGCGGCTCTCGCCCTCGCCGGCCCGGGCCGCGTGGGCCCGCAGGTACTCCGCGCGGTCGACGTCCCGGACGCCCGCCGCCGCGGTGGCCTCGGCGAGGATGGCGGCCCGGTCGCGGCGGGTGACCGCCAGGGTGTCGTCGAGGTCGACCCCCACGGCCCTGAACACGGCCGGTGGGAGGGCGGCCCCGGCCTTGAGCCTTCGCCCGGCCGAAGGG
>CAYWNQ010000241.1:0-2823 GCA_964459695.1 uncultured Halobacteriales archaeon
CGAGGCCCCCGAGTCCAGCGCCTCGGGGCTTTCCAGGCGGTGGTGGTCGAGCGAACGGATGCGGTCAGCGCCTCGGGGCTTTCCGGGTGGTCTGTCGCTGTCCAGCGTCAGGGTGCGGTCTACCCCCCACCTCTCTCACAGTCCGAACTCGCTGCGGATGGCCCGGCGCTTCAGCAACAGGAAGCCCGCCACGATGACCAGGAAGCCGACCACGGTCGTGGCGTCGAGCACCTCGCCGAGGAACGCGAAGCCCGCCAGCGCGGCGAACACCGGGGCGACGTAGGACACGAGGTTGATCTCGATCGGCCCCAGCCGGTCGAGCAGGTCGAAGTAGATGAGGAAGCCGACCGCCGACGCGCCGACCGAGAGGTAGCCCAGCGCGAGGAGCGCCTCGGCGGTCCAGGCGACGGCGGCGGGATCCTCGCCCAGACCGAGGCTGAGGCCGTGCATCAGCGCGGCGCCGACCAGCATCGCCCAGGCCTCCATCGTCTCGATGGGGACGTCGGCGTCGAGCCGCCGGTTCAGGACGCTGCCCAGCGCGAACGACAGCGCCGCCAGGAAGACCAGCGCCTTGTAGCCGGCGCCGCCGGCCAGGAGGTTCCCCGGATCGGGGTCGACGAGGACGACGACGCCCACGAGGCCCAGCAGCATGCCGAGGACGCCGACGGGGGTCAGGCGCTCGGCGGGCAGCAGCGCCCGGGCGAACGCGGTGGTCAGCACCGGCGACAGCGACACCAGCACCGCCGCCGCGGCGCTCGTGACGGCCGGGTGGGTCTCGCCGACGAACAGGGCGGCGTGGTAGGCGGCGATCATCAGGGCGCCGCTGGCGACCACGGAGGTCCACTGTCTCGTCCCGCGGGGCACCCACCGGTCGGTGGCCCAGGCGGCGTAGCCCAGCATCACCAGGCCGGCGACGTCGTAGCGCACCGCGGCGAACAGCACCGGCGGGAAGTACGCAAGCCCGGCCTTGATGGCCATGAACGCCGACCCCCACAGCGCCGACAGCGCGAGGAACAGGGCGAGGTTCCGGTGGCGCACGCCGGCACTCCGGCGGGGGCGGTGGAGAAGGTTGCGTTCCCCGGCCGGTCAGTCCGGCGTGGCGTCGCGCAGGTCCCGGATGGCCCGCAGCAGGTCCTCACGGGCCACGATGCCGACCAGCGCGCCGTCGTCGACCACGGGCAGCCGGTTGATGTCGCGGTCTTCGTCGGCCAGCAGCGCGAGCATGGTGTCGAGGTCGTCGTCGGGCCCGACCGTGACGACGTCGGCGGTCATCACAGACGAGACCGGCTTGCCGGCGTTGCGCACCAGGTCAAGGCCGACGTCGAGGTCGTCCCACGACAGGTCGACGCCGTAGGTGAGGCTCTCGAGGAACGGCGGGAACCCCACGGGGATCCACAGCGTCCGGTCGGAGGGTTGGAACAGGTCCACCAGGTCGCCCTGGGTGACGATCCCCACGAGGGCGCCGGCGTCGTCGACCACGGGGAAGCCGTTGAACGACGCCCGCGCCAGCCGCGTCAGCACCGAACTGACGTCCTCGTCGGGCGAGACGGTCTCGACGTCGGTGGTCATGACCTCGCGGGCGGTGAGGGGCATGTCCGCGAGTCGGCCCGCCGGCGGGGTATGCGTTCCGGTGGCCGGCGTGCGGTGTGGTCCCAGGACGCACGTCCGACGCGCAGCCGTACGTTTAAGCGTGTCCACCGTGAAGCCGAGATATGGCCGCGTACGGTCGGCCGGCCCTGCGGGCACTGTTCGACGAGTCGCCCACCCCGCACATCGCCCACCCGCCCCGGACACACCACCGGGACTTCTACCTGGTCACGGACGGCTCCTACCGCCGGGGCGAGGGCGGCGGCCTGGGCGCCATCATCGAGACCCGCGACGGCGAAACGGTGGCCCGGCTGTCGCTGCCGGACCCCGCGCCCGACAACAACGTCGCGGAGTACCGGGCGCTGCACCTCGGCCTGGACGTGCTGGCCGAGCGCGCCCCGGCCGACGCCAGCGTGGGCGTGCTCATCGACCACGACGACCTCGCCGCCAACGTCAACCGCGCGGCGCTGGCCGGTCGTGGTCCCGACCGCCGCCCGCCCCACCCGTTCGTCGTCCCGCCGGGCACCCGCTACCACTGGCGTGGCATCCGTGCCCGGGTCGCGGGGTTCGACGCGCTCCGGGCCGCGCGCCTCGACAGCGGCGAGAACCCCGCCCACCCCCTGGCCAACGACCCCGACCGGTACGCCCACGTCAACCGCGAACCCGACCGGTGCGTGCTGCCGGAGGAACCGTCGGCCGTGGACGTGCCCGGTGACGGCGAGCAGATCCCGCCGCCGTCGCGGGCTGATCGGCACGCCGACGCGGACTAGGGGACGCCCCCGGTCGACCGCGGGTGCGGTCCCGTCGCAGGATGCGGTCCAGCGTCTCGAGGCCTTCCGGCCGACTTCAACACACCGACGACGGACGGTACCCCCGACAGCTCAACGTGCGAGGGGCATCCCGTAGCTGCGCTCGCGCTCCATCACCAGCTCCCACGTGTGTTCACACTCGCACTCGACCTCGTCGAACACCGAGGGGTCCTGCCGGCGGTCGAAGTCCTCGATGGCGTTGTGGACGCGGTCGTCGCAGTCGCCGCAGTTGTGGGGCCCGCGGTCGCTGCCGTGGCCCACGGGGTCCGAGACGACGATGGCGTCGACGTCGGCGGTCGACTCCAGCACCGCACAGACGCTCCAGAGCCACGGCGGCCGGTAGCCGCCGTCGTGGTACAGCTCCTCGACCATGGTGTGGCGCTGGACGTTGGTGGGGTTCATCGAGACGGTGTGACAGCCCTCGACG
>CAYWNQ010000242.1:0-2810 GCA_964459695.1 uncultured Halobacteriales archaeon
CCTGGAGCGTCGCCGCCCGAGAGGCGAGCGTGACCGGGTGGGTCTCGTACGGGTTGGCGACGCCCGGGCCCAGCTCGAGATCAGTCGTCGCGGTCGCCACCCGCGTCAGCGCGGCGAACGCGTCGCGGTTGTTGTAGTGACAGGCGACGAACGCTGTGTCGAAGCCGGCGTCCTCCGCCGCCGCGCCGAGCTCGACGACCTCGGCGACCGGCCGGTCCGGCGCGAGCTCAATCCCCCGCATACGTCCAGGCCTCCAGCGCCTGTCGGACGAGGTCCGATTCCCGCTCCCTGAACAGCAGATCGCTCCCGGCGTGGTCGCCGAACTCGAAGCCGCGGACCACCGCCGCGGGCGTGCCGCCGTCGCCCTCGCCGAACAGCAGGTTCGCGGCCGCCGCGAGCTCGTCGACGACGGCCTCGTTGGTGACCTCGAGCTCGTAGCCCTCGCGGTCGGTCTCCCCGCGCCAGTCTCGCATCGCCGGCAGGCCGGCCCAGCCGATGGCGACGCCGCGCTGGCCGTGGCGGAACGGCCGGCCGCTCGTGTCGGTCACGACGACGCCGACGTCCGCCGACAGGCCGTCGCGGAGCCGTTTCGCGCTCTCGCTCGGCGCCTCCGGAAGCAGGAGCAGGTCCCAGCCGTCGGGCACGTTCGACTGGTCGATGCCGGCGTTGACGCCGATGTGGCCGAAGTGCGTGACCGACAGCAGGAAGGGCTCGGTGAGGACGAAGTCAGCGGACTCCTCGAGGACCGCCTGGGCGAACCGGGGATCCTTCTCGTCGCCGGTGAGCGCCTCCAGCCGGGATGCGATTTCGCGGGCCCGTTCGCCCGCCGGGAAGTCAGATAGCTGGTACAGTCGCCCCTCGGCCTTCGAGACCACCGTGCTGGCGACGCAGACCACGTCGCCGTCGTCGAGGTCGGTCCGTGCCTCGACGAGTGCGGGGAGGTCGTCGTCGGGCGTGACCTCGGGCAGCCCCTCGACGGCGGTCACCTTCATGGGCTGCCCTCGCCCGCCCCCGTGAAAAGTCGCGCGGGCCGCGGCCGTTCCTGCCGCCGGGCCCGCGGCCGTGCCTTCAAGCTCGCCCGCGGCCTGGGTCCGCCGATGGCTGGCGGTCCCACCCACGTCGCCGCGGTCGTGCGCCACCGGGGGGCGGTGCTGGGCTGCTTGGACCCCGCTCCGTCAGGATTGATGGGGCTCCCGACCGGGCCGTTGAGCGGCGCGCCTCCCGAGACCGCGCTCCGGTCGTTGCTGGATCGACTCGGCGTCGAGTCAGCCGTGGTGGAGCGACGCGGGGAGCCGGTCGGCGAACTGGTCCCGTTCTTGGTGTCCGTCCCGGACCGGACCGTGACGAACTCCGAGGGGTGTGCCGATCCAGGGTGGGTGCTCCCGGCCGAGCTGGGCGCCCGAACGGACGTCCCGTGCCGCGCGTACGAGCACGTAGCCCCGACCGTGGAGACGGTCTCGACCGACGCCGAGCGGGGCTCGACCGCCATCGCCACGGACGCGCTGTGGGTGCTTCGAGACGCCGCCACGCGAGCCCGCCAAGACGGGGATGGAAAGGCCCGGATCGAGTCGGTGGCCATCGAGCTGCTCGAGGCCCGCCCGTCGATGGCGGCGCTGGCGACGCGTGTGAACCGGTCGATGTCGGGCGCCGAGACGCCGGCCGACGTCGAGCACGCGACCACCGGGGAAATCGTCCGCGCGTCCGAGGCCGACGAGGAGGCGGCGAGGCTGGCCGCCGAAACGGTCGCCGGCAACCGCGTCCTCACGCTCTCTCACTCGGGGACCGTGCGGGCGGCGCTGCTCGAGGCCAGGCCTGCGGTCGTGGTGCTCGCGTCGCGGCCGGGCGGTGAAGGGCTCGACGTCGCCGACGAGTTAGCCTATGCCGGGCTGGACGTCTTGGCGTGTCCCGATGCCGCCGTCTACGAGCGGCTGCGGTCCGGAGCCATCGACGTGGTCCTGGTCGGCGCGGACGCGGTCACGCCCGACGGCAGCGTGGTCAACAAGGTCGGCACGCGGGCGGCCGCGCTGGCCGCGGAGCGCGTCGGGGTGCCGTTCTACGTCGTCTGTGGGAGCGACAAGATCCGTCCGACACCGACGGACGATGACGACGGACTCCTCCCGCTCGAACCGATGTTCGACCTGACCCCGTCCAGACTCGTGTCCTCGATCCTGACCGAACGGGGTCGATTGACGCCCGATGGTGTCCCGGCCATCGCCGACGAGCACCGGGCACTGGCGTCGTGGCAGGACCGAGCGGCCCGGTGAGGTGGAAAAGGGCTAACTCGCCCCGCGTGGTAGGTGGGCCGGGCGGCGGTGACGACAGGTTACCCCCACCGAGCCCCGTGTGACGAGGCGACCTCGACCGAGCCGCCCACTCCCTCTTTGCCCCACCGACCGGTTCAGAAGAACTTGAGCAGGTCGTCGCGCTTCGCCTCGTGGAGGTGCGTGCGCACCGCGTCCTCGAGCGCGTCGATGTCCCCGCGTTTCGCGCTGATGGGCGCGATTCGGTCGCGCCACTGCTGCCACGGCGGGAGCAGCCCGAACCGGTCACAGACCGCGTCGAGCCGGCCGTCGCGGTCGTCGACCTTGTCCATCTTGTTGACCGCGACGACCGTCGGCAGTCCCAGATCGACCAGGTTCTCGTACATGTCGAGGTCGTAGGGAACGTCGCCGTCGTCGAGGTGGCGGTCGATGATATCGACGACGGCCTTCCCGTCGACCACCAACACCGCCACCAGGATGTGCTCCGCGTGGGCCTCGAGGTACCGGACGATGTCGTCCTTGATGGCCTCGCGGCGCTCCTCCGGAACG
>CAYWNQ010000243.1:0-2805 GCA_964459695.1 uncultured Halobacteriales archaeon
CCCGGAAAGCCCCGAGGTGCTGGACTCGGGGGACTCGCTGCGCTCCTCGTCACTCGCTTCGCTTCGTTCCTGCGGTGCTTACGTCGTCCGCCTTCCTCCAGCACCTCGCCCCTTTCAGTCCCACCCGTGCCGGTTGGTCAGCCGGCACTGGCGGGGGCTTTCCGGCGGTACTCCGAGGTCAAGCACCAGCAGCGGTCGCCGGGTGCGGGACGGACGACTCCCAGCGGTCGAGCGAGTGGTGCGTTCGACGTCAGTCGACCCGCCGGATCACTCCTCCCGAGAACCCCCAAGCTCCGAGACCAGCCGCGACAGCGTCGCGAGGTCGTACTGGCCGGGCGCGGTGGCCTCGGCGGGCCGCAGCGGCGCGTAGCCGATGCGCGAGCCGTACAGCGGTGCCACCGCCCGCGAGTGCCGGCCGGCCGCGCCCATCGCCATGGTCGCGACCGCCCGTCCGTCCGCGGCCAGCGACCGGGTGGCGGCCAGCAGCCGCAGGACGTCGTCGGGGCCGTCGGCGGTGGTCGACAGCTTCGCCACGTCTCCGTACCCGCCGGCCTGGCCGGCCAGCCGCTGGAGCTCCGGCCGGGGCGGCGTCTCCTCGAAGTCGTGGACCGAGACGACGGCGGCCGCGCCGTGCTCCCGGGCGTGCTCGACGACGCCGACGCCGCCGTCGGGCATCGCGGCGAGCTCCACGTCGACCGCCTCGACGGCGTCGTGCTCGGCGGCGGTCCGGAGCGCGTCGAGGCGCCCGTCGTCGCCGGCCTCGCCGCCCTCCCACGTCGGGCGGTTGGTGGCGACGACGGGGAGGTCGCCGTCGTAGGCCGCCAGCGCGTCGAGGGGGTCGTCGGCCAGGTCCATCCGGAACTCGACGGCGTCGGCGTGGTCGCGGGCCCGCTCGTCGGTCGCGTCGGCCAGGTCCCCCGTGGCGAGCGCGAGCACGAACGAGTCGAACTCCATGGGGCCCCATGCGGACCCGGGGGGAAAGTCACACCGGTTCGTGGGTGACCCGGTAGCCCCCGGGCGTCGCCGCGACGTCCTCGACGGCGTACAGCCGCAGGTCGGTCTCCTGGCTGGTCACCACCGGGAAGTCGTAGTGGCGGGACTCGTAGCCGGCCGTCCCGCCGTCCTCGGCGACGAACGCCCGCTGGCGCTCCAGGCGCGCCGCGGCGACGTCCCGCGAGCGCTCGGCGACGCCGTCGGGGTCGAACGCCGCCACGAGCTCGGGGTCGCGCTCGACGCCGACCGACGACCGGGCGGCGCACATGGCGGCCTCGGTCGTGGTGCCGGTGCCCCAGAACGGGTCCAGCACCACGTCGCCGTACACCGAGAACATGCAGATCAGCCGGAACGGCAGCGCCAGCGGGAACGCCCCCGAGCGCTCCCGGGACACCGACAGCGACTGGGGCGCGCCCGCCAGCTCCCAGACGTCCGAGAACCAGGTGTTGCGCTCGGTCCAGAAGTACGCCGACTCGTAGCGGGTCTCGTCGGCGGGCGGGAACCGTCGCGTGCCGCCCTTCCGGAACACGAGCAGGTGCTCGTGCTCCAGGGTGGGGTAGGCGTTGGTCGGCAGCATGCCCGAGCCCATGAACTTGGCCGCGCTGTTGGTCGGCTTGCGCCACAGCACGTCCGGCAGCGCGTCGAAGCCGAGGTCGGTCATGCGGCTGGTTATCTCGGCGTGGTTGGGGTACTGGCGGAACCGCCCGTCCAGCGTCCGGGTGGCGTCGCCGACGTTGACGACCGCGATGGCGCCCTCGGCGAGCACCCGGTGGCACTCGGCCCACGCCTCGGCCAGCAGGTCGTGCATCAGGTCGAAGGCCCGGTCGCCGTCGCCGGCGTCGAGGGCCTCGGCGACGGCCGGGTCCTGGGCCGAGTACGCCCCGTCCCACATCTCGATCATGGGATACGGCGGCGACGTCACCACGAGGTCGACGCTCTCGTCGGGGAGGGGGAGCGACCGGGCGTCGCCCGTGGCGACCCCGTGGACCGTCTCCATGCCTCGGTCTGGTGGGGGTGGCCTAGAAAGGTTGTGGTCGCCAGGGACTCGTGTGGCTGGCGGATACTCGCTTTCGTGTCTCCCGGTGGAGTTGGGAGTCCTCCCGAGCGCGGCATTCGGGCCGATCCACCCACCGCAACCGCCACCGCAGACCGCTGCTCGTGCTTGACCCTGGGATACCGCCTGAAGGCTCCCGCCCGCGTCGCGGCTTCTTCGCGCGGCTGCGCCGCGCGAACGGTCCGAGGGAGCTCCGCTCCCTCGCTGACGCCGCGACGGAACGCAGCGGTCGGGCCTGCGGCCCGACCGCACGCTCGACGCGGGGCGTTCCGGGCGGTGGCGGCGGACCAGCACGGGCATGCTAGCTGCGCTCGGCTCGTTCCGGGGGAATCGAGCGAACGGGGGCGACGGAGCCAGAACCAGCGACGGCTACGCCACCGGCACGTCCTGCTCGGCCTCGAGCAGCTCGTGGTACCGGTTGCGGATGGTGACCTCGGAGATGTCGGCGACGTCGCTGACGGCGGCCTGGGTGGTCTTCTCGTTGGTGAGCAGCGACGCGGCGTAGACCGCCGCGGCGGCCAGGCCGACGGGGGACTTGCCGGAGTGGACGCCCTGGTCCTTGGCGCTGCCGAGCAGCTCGCGGGCGCGGTTCTCGGCCTCGTCGGAGAGCTCGAGGTCGCTCGCGAACCGCGGCACGTAGCTCTCGGGGTCGGCGGGCCTGACCTCGAGGTTGAGCTCCCGCACCACGTAGCGGTACGTCCGGGCGATCTCGCTCTTCTCGACGCGGGAGACGTCGGTGATCTCGTCGAGGCTGCGGG
>CAYWNQ010000244.1:0-2783 GCA_964459695.1 uncultured Halobacteriales archaeon
TCGACAGGGACCTCCTCATCTTCGGCGGGCTGGGGGTCGGGCTGGTGGTGCTCGGACTGGTGGGAGGGGCGTACTACCTGCTCCAGATCCGCGAGACCGTGCGCAGGCGCGAGGAGGTCGGCGTCGACGTCGAGGTCGGGGACGACGACGGCGACCCGCCGCCCGGATTCCGGTAGGCAGACTTGTGTAGCTGTGGCCCCAACGACGGGTATGCGCGTCGCGCTGGTGACGGTGGGTGACGAGCTGCTCGCGGGCGACACCGTCGACACGAACGCCTCGTGGCTGGCCGCCGAGCTGACCGAGCGCGGCGTCGACGTCGAGCGCATCACCACCGTCCCCGACCGGGTCGCCGACATCGCCCGTGTGGTCAACGAGTACCGGGCCGAGTACGACGCGGTCGTCGTCACCGGCGGCCTCGGACCGACCCACGACGACCTGACGATGCGCGGCGTCGCCGCTGCGTTCGGCACCGACGTCGCCGAGCACGAGGCGGTGCTGGCCGACCTGGCCGCCGAGGGCTACGCCCGCGAGGACCTCGCCGACGGCACCGCCGACCTGCCGGTCGGCGCCGAGCCGCTGTCCAACCCCGAGGGGGTCGCACCCGGCTGTCACCTCGGCAACGTCTACGTCCTCCCCGGTGTCCCCGGCGAGATGGAGGCCATGTTCGCGACGGTGGCCGACGAGTTCGCCGGCGAGCGCGACCACGTCGCCGTCGTCGAGGCCGCCGAACCCGAGAGCGCGCTGCTGGACCGGCTGGCGGCGGTCCGCGAGCGGTTCGACGTCACCGTCGGCTCCTACCCGGGGGAGGTCGTCCGGGTCAAGCTCTCGGCGCCCGACGCCGAGGAGGTCGGGACCGCGGCGGCCTGGCTGCGCGAGCGGGTCGACTAGCGGTACAGCGACCGGAGCCACGCGACCGTCAGGCCGGCAGAGGCGAGCAGCACGACCCAGCCGGCGGTCGCGATAACGCCCGTCCGGACGCCGGCGTCGGTGGCGGCGACTGCGACCATGGTGGCGCCTGGCGCGGCCACCGCCCTAACGCTGACGGTCGGCGGGCGGGGACAGCCGCGTCGGCCCGTCGGGCGAGCGGGGTAGCCACGCCCCTTTAGTCGCCTCCCCCGCTACACCGTCGCATGCGAACCGTCGGGGTCGTCGTCAACCCCATCGCCGGCATGGGCGGTCGCGTCGGCCTGAAGGGGACCGACAACAAGGTCGACGAGGCCGTCCGCCGGGGCGCCGAGCCGCGGGCGCCGGCCCGGGCCGTGGCCGCGCTCGAGCAGCTGCGCCGGGCCGGCGACGTCGCGCTCGTCACCTACGGGGGCGTGATGGGCGAGGACGCCGCGCGGGAGGCGGGGTACGACCCGGTCGTGGTCGGCCATCCCGACGCCGACACGCCGACCGACACCGACAGCGCCGACACCCGGGAGGCGGTCCGGCAGTTCGTGGCGTACCGCCCGCCGGACGACGACGAGCCCCGCGACGTCGACGACGAGGCGCCATCCGGCGTCGACCTGGTGCTGTTCGTCGGCGGCGACGGCACCGCCGTCGACGTCGCCGAGACCCTCGAGGCGCTCGACGCCGACGTGCCGATGCTCGGGGTGCCCGCCGGCGTGAAGGTGTACTCGTCGGTGTTCGCGGTGACGCCCCGGGCGGCGGGCCGGCTGGCGGCGACCTACGACCGGACCGCCACCCGGGAGGTCAACGACATCGACGAGGACGCGTTCCGCGGCGGCGACGTCACCACGGAGCTCAGGGCCCTCGCGGAGGTGCCCGCCGGCGACGCGCTCCAGTCGGCCAAGCAGATCGGCGGCGGGACCGTCGAGCAGCTCGCGGAGGCCGTCGCCGCCGACGTCGAGCCGGGCGTCACCTACGTGCTGGGACCCGGGAGCACGCTCGACGCCGTCAAGACCGAGCTCGGCTTCGACGGGACGCCGCTGGGCGTCGACGTCTGGCGCGACGGCGAGGTGCTGGCCGCCGACGCCACCGAGGCGGAGATCCTGGAGGCGATGGACGGCGACACCGAGGTCGTCGTCTCGCCCATCGGGGGCCAGGGGTTCGTGTTCGGCCGGGGCAACGACCAGATCAGCCCGGCGGTCATCCGGCGGGCGACCGTGACGGTGGTCGCCTCCCGGTCGAAGCTCGACGACATCGGCGTGCTCCGGGTCGACACCGGCGACCCCGACCTCGACGAGGCCCTGCAGGGCTGGCAGCGGGTGCGGGTGGGCACCTACGAGCGGCGGCTGTTGAAGGTGGTGTAGGCGACGAACGGGGCGGTGTCGGCGACGGCGGTCCTAGAAGAGGGATGCCGACACTGCTGGATATATAGTGAAGATTAAGGTCATGCAAAGCTGAAGGGCCGCGTATGGAGACGCGTAAGGTGCAGCGGCTGGGCCCGTCGACGCTGGCGATGACGCTGCCGGCGGAGTGGGCGTCGGCCCAGGACGTCGAGAAGGGCGACGAGGTCAGCCTCCGGGTCGGCGGCAAGGGGACGCTGACGGTGATGCCCGAGTCCGTCCAGCAGGAGGAGAGCGAGGCAGTCATCCACGCCGAGGAGCTCGACGCCGAGGCCGTCGAGCGCGCCATCATCGCCCAGTACGTGCTGGGCCGGCGCATCATCCACGTCGAGGTCGGCGACGGCAGCACCCTCGACTCGGCCCAGATCAACGCCGTCTACAACGCCGAGACCCAGCTGATGGGGCTGGGCGTCATCGAGGAGACCCCAGAGCGCATAGCCATCCGGTGCTCGGTCGACCCCGAGGACTTCTCGCTGGACAACCTGCTCGAGC
>CAYWNQ010000245.1:0-2774 GCA_964459695.1 uncultured Halobacteriales archaeon
CCGCCCGCTCGCGCTCGCCCTGGGTCGGCATGATGAAGGTGCGCCCGACGTAGCGGTTCTTCATCAGGCCCTCGGCGAACTCGACGTCGTGGCCCTCCTCGTCCGCCGCCTCGGCGTAGCCCGAGGCGAACGCCCGTCCGGAGTCAGGGACGGGCATCACCACGTCGGTCTCGATGCCGGACTCGGCCCAGAGCTGCCGGCCCAGCTCCCGGCGCACGTCGTAGACCAGCGACCCGTCGATGCGGCTGTCGGGCCGGGCGAAGTAGACGTGTTCGAAGAAGCAGTGGGCGGTGTCCTCGCGGTCGACCAGCTTGTAGGAGTCGAACCCGCCGCCGTCGGGCTGGAGGATGACCAGCTCGCCGGGCTCGACGTCGCGCACCAGCTCGCCGTCCAGCACGTCGATGGCCGCCGACTCCGAGGCGACGACGTAGCCGTCATCCAGCTCGCCGAGACACAGCGGCCGGTTGCCCTCGGGGTCGCGGACGCCCATCACCACGTCGTCGTGCATGATGGTCAGCGAGTACGAGCCGTGGATGCGGGTCATCGTGTGCTTGACCGCCCGGATGAGGTCCTCCTCGAGCAGGTTGCGGGCCAGGTCGTGGGCGATGACCTCGGTATCGCCGTCGGATGTGAAGGCGTGGCCGGCGTCGGCGAGCTCCGCGCGCAGCTCGTCGGCGTTCACCAGGTTCCCGTTGTGGCTCAGCCCCAGCGCGCCGGACTTGAACGACACCGAGAACGGCTGGGCGCAGCCCTCGTCGACGCTCCCGGCGGTCGGGTACCGCACGTGGCCGATGCCGACCTGCCCGGCGAGGCCCTCGAGGTCGCCCTGGCCGAACGCGTCGCCGACGAGCCCCATCCCCACGTGGTCGTGCTGCTGGAAGCCGTCGTGGGTCACGATGCCCGCCGACTCCTGGCCGCGGTGCTGGAGCGCGTACAGGCCGTAGTACAGCGGGCGCGCCGCCGCACGGTCGGCGAGCGACACCCCGACGACCCCGCACTTCTCGGTCGGGCCCCCCGCCTCGCGCCCCTGCTCGGACATGGAGGAGGGCTGCACCCGGAGGGACAAAAATCCCCGCTTTCGTGCCCTAACGCTTCCGAAGATGGCGGGATGTATGCACGATAGTGCACATCAGCTCGCCGGCCGGTGGCGCCGCTCGCCGGTCGTCGACGCGGGAGAACCGCCGGCTCACTCGCCCTGCTTGGACTGCCAGGCGTAGTCGCGCCGCTTGGCGGACTCGCCGAACCCACAGGACGCACAGACCTCCTTCTTCACGTGGTAGGACTTCTCGCCACACCGCCGACACTTGACGTGCGTCGTGGTGTTCTTCTTGCCCTGCGAGGGGGTCCCGGCTCCGGTCATGGCTGTATCGAGACGACGTTGTCGCCCCGGATAATCGTTGTGTTCTCGCCGTCCTCGACGACCAGGTTCATGTGCTGGTCGTAGCCGGTCAGGGTGCCGGCGAGCTGGCCGCCGTCCTTGAGGGCCACCGTCACGGGTTCGCCGAGCGTCTCCTCGAGCAGGTCCAGCGGTCGCGGCATACCCGCGGGCGCGCCCGCCGGTGGCATAAACCGTTCGGCAGCCGGTCAGTAGCTCCGGGTGCCCTCGTCGGTGACGACCGCGTCCAGCAGGTGGGTGGGGGTGGCGTCGTAGGCGGGGTTCTCCACCGCGAAGCCCTCCGCCGGCTCGCGCATCACCTCGCTGGCCGGCCGGACCTCGTTCTCGAACTCGAAGCCCCCGTCGATGAGCTTCGACGAGGAGCCGACGACCGTCACCGGCACCGCCAGCTCCGCCGCCGTCGCCGCGATGGGGAACGTCCCCACCCGGTTGTACAGGGTGTCGCCCACCACGCAGTCCATGCCCACGACCACGCGGTCGCAGTCGTCGAGGTAGATGCCCGCCGCCGAGTCGACCAGCAGGTGGGTCTCGACGCGGTCGACGCCCGACAGCACGCGGGCCGTCTTCCGGCCGAGGTACCGCGGCCGGGCCTCCGTGACGTACACCTCCAGGTGGGTGCCCTCCCGGGCGGCCAGCTCGATGGCCTCCAGCACGGTGGTCGAGTAGTCGTGGGTCAGCAGCGTCATGCCGTCGTGGAACAGGTCGACGGCGTTCTCGGCGGCCTCGTGCTTGGCGGTCTGGACGCGCTGGACGACGTCCTCGATGGCCGCGGCGGTCAGCTCCTGGGCCGTCGCCACGTCGTCGGGGTCGGCGTCCTCGACGGCGGCGACGATCTCGCGCTGGGTGGTGTGCAGCGAGGCGTGGGAGGGGTTGGCCCGCCGGAGTGCCCGGCTGTTGCGGTCGAGGTCCCGGACGTACTCCTCGACGGTCGGGTACTCGTCCTCGAACAGCTCGCGCAGCGCCTCGGCGGCCTTCACCGCGACCAGCGACGAGGAGTGGGTCTGCATCTCCTCGATCTCCCGCACCGTCTCGTCGATCATGGGCAGGGGGTCGTCCGGCCGGGGCAAATGCCTTCCGGGAGCCGTGACGTGGCGTGGTGGTTTCTGGCTCTGATCGTTCGCCGCGATGGACACGTCGTCCTGTACTGTTCGGTCACCCGACCGCAGTTACCTGCGCCCGGTCGTCGGCCGGAACGGCCCGCCCAACCGAGACGACAGATCGCCCAACCGCCAACAGCACTCTCGATTGGCCGATCCTACCGCCGGAAAGCCCCCGCCCGCTCGACTCGGGGACTCGTTGTGCTCCTCGTTCGGTCGCTCCGCTCCCTCACTTCGGTGGTTACTTCGTCCGCCGTCGTCGAGCGTGAGGTCGGGCCGCA
>CAYWNQ010000246.1:0-1459 GCA_964459695.1 uncultured Halobacteriales archaeon
GAGGACATCGCGATGTTGACGATGTTGTTGCCGACCAGGATGGTCACGAGCAGCCGGTGTGGGTCGCCCTTCAGCTCGGCCAGCGTGTCGGCGCCGGGGACGCCCTCCTGGACCAGCGACTCGACGCGGTGGGAGGCCAGCGAGAACATCGCGATCTCCGACGAGGAGAAGAACGCCGACAGCGCGAGCAGTCCGAGGATGACCACGACGCCGACCGCCGCCATCGCCGTGTCGGAGAGCGGCATCCCGCCGGACTGCAGCGCCACGACGGAGGTGAGTATGCCCATATTCGCCGGTAGGCATTGCGGGCCCCGGGGAAAAAGCGTTGCCATACTGCGGGGCGACACGCTTAGGGCCGCCACGGCCCAACCGCCGGACGTGACCGACGACGAGCCAGCAATCACGCTCTACCGGCTCCAGGGCTGTCCGTTCTGCGAGCGGGTGGTCCGGACGCTCGACGAGCTCGACCTCGACTACGACTCGCGGTTCGTCGAGGCCCGCCACTCCCGCCGGGACGCCGTCGCGCGCCTCACCGGCAGCCGGACGGTCCCGGCCATCGTCGACGCCGAGACGGGCGTCACGATGGCCGAGAGCGCGAACGTCGTCGCGTACCTCGAGACCACCTACGGGGGCGAGGCCTGATGGAGCTGGGCTTCGACGTCGTCGAGTTCGACCCCACCGACCACGTCGGCGAGGGCGACGTGGCACCGGACTTCGAGCGCCCGCTGGTCAACCACGAGGAGTGGGCCGACGCCACCCTCGCCGAGGTCTGCGCGGACGGCGGCGCGGTGCTGGTGTTCCACCCGATGGACGGGGACTTCCCCGCGACCTACGTCTGGCAGGAGATCCGCGACCGCGGGTGGGTCGACGACCTGGCCCCCCGAGTCGTGGGCCTGTCCATCTCGACGCCGTACGAGCACGCCGCGTTCCTCCGGGAGTGGCGGGGCTTCGAGCGGTTCGAGCTGTTCGCCGACCCGGCCAACGGCGTCGCCGAGCTGTTCGGCATCGTCCACGACCTCGACGGCATGGCGGGCGTCGCCGAGCCGCGCCCGGCGGTGTACGTCCTGGAGCCAGACCGCACCGTCGCGTACGCCTGGGTCGCCGAGGCATGGCCGGCGTTCCCCCCGTACGACGAGATCGAAGCGGCCGCCGCGGCGCCATGATCGCCGATGAGGGCGACCTCGACCGGGCCGCCGACGCGGTGGCCGACGGCGACCTGGTGGTCTACCCGACGGAGACGGTGTACGGGCTGGGGGCCGACGCGCTGGACCCCGACGCCGTCGCGCGGGTCTTCGACGCCAAGCGCCGGCCGCGCGAGGAGCCGGTGTCGCTGGCGGTCCCGGAGGTCGACGCAGTCGGCGAGCACGCCGTCCTCTCCGAGCGCGAGCGGGCGTTCTGCGAGGCGTTCCTCCCGGGGCCGGTCACGGTGCTGCTCGAGCGTCGGCCCGCCGTCCCCGAC
>CAYWNQ010000246.1:1559-2758 GCA_964459695.1 uncultured Halobacteriales archaeon
GTCCCCGACCACGACCTGGCGCTCGCTCTCCTGGAGCGCGCCGCGCCGCTGACGGCCACCAGCGCCAACGTCAGCGGTCGGGCCGCCGCCCGGACCGTCGACGACCTCGACACCGGGATCCGCGACGCCGCGGCGGTCGTCCTCGACGGCGGCGAGACGCCCGGCGGCGCGTCGACGGTGGTGGCGCCGGCCACCGGCGAGATAGTCCGGCCGGGCGCCCGCGCCGACGCCGTGCGGGAGTGGCTGGCGTCGCACTGACCGCCGGTTCGGCGTCGCACCGGGTCACGACCCCAGCAGCGACCGCAGCGACCGGGTCCGGACGCCGCAGGTGGCCTGGTAGTCGCAGGCGTCGCACTTCGGGCCGGTCTGTCGCGGCGGCGGCCCGTCGACCTCCGCGACGGTCCGCAGCGCCCGCCGGTAGGCCGCCTTCCGCCTGGTGGTGAGCCCGATGCGCCGGACGACGCCGTGGGCCGGATACTCCACGTAGGCCGTCTCCACCGCCGTCTCGCGCTCCCACGCCAGCGCCTTGGCCGCCGCCGTCGCCCGCACCGACTGGGGCTCCCAGACGCCCTGCTCGGGCGGTTCGCCCGCCGACACGACCGACGGCGCCGGCGGGTCGGCCAGCACCTTGTGGGCCACGCCGCGGCAGTCCTTGCCCGCCAGCACGACGTCGGTCCGGGCGGGGTCGGCCAGCTCGTCCCACCGGTCGAGGCGCTCGGCGGCGGCGCCCAGCCGCGACCGGAGCTGCGTGGGCGTCACCGCGATGGGCTCGTCGGCGAGGTCGGTTCCGGGGTCCCGCAGCGTCGGGTACCGGTGGGCCAGCGCCCGGCGCTCGCGGACCGACTCGGGTACCTCGTGGTCGCCCTCGCGCCACCGGTAGTAGAGCTTCCGGGGGCAGTAGGTGGCCGTCGCGAGGTCGGAGAACGCGTGCACGGGGACGGGTGGTCGCGCTCTGGTATTTGAACGTGTGGACGGGTGGTGGATCGGCCGATCGGGGCGGAGAGACGGATTGCAGGATCGCTGAAATCAACCGAGGCGCCGCTCACCGCCACTGCAGACCGCCGCTCGTGGGTGACCCGATCGCACCGCCCGAAAGCCCCCGCCCGCTCGGTAGTAACTGCTGACGCTCGAACCGCCACCGCCAACCGCTCCTCGTGCTTGAACCTAGGAGTACCGCTGGAAAGCCCCCGCCCGCTCGA
>CAYWNQ010000247.1:0-2757 GCA_964459695.1 uncultured Halobacteriales archaeon
CGAGAGACGCGCAGCGTCTCTCGGGACTGAAAGGGGCGAGGCGCTGGACGAAGGCAGCCGACCCAAGCACCGGAGGGAGCGCAAGCGACCGAGGAGCGCAGCAAGGCTCCCGAGTCCAGCGTCTCGGGGCTTTCCGGGTGGTGGCGGTCCAGCACGAGTATGCGGCCCAACGCCTCGGGGCGTTCCGGGCGGTGGGTGCGGTCCAGTCCGAGCATCCTAGCCAGCGCCTCGGGACGTTCCGGGCGACACTCGCGACCCGATACCGGTTCCTGCTGAACAGCCCCTCGCCCCGACCCGAAAGACACTTTGTAGGTGACGTAATGAGATGTAATTACGATGTCCGACCAGTTTCCCGAGTACCTCGACGTCGACTACGCCGACGGCGAGGGCGAGGACCCCGCGGACTACCCGTCGCTCGAGGACAAGATCGAGAAGGCCCTCTCGGTCATCGAGACCGGCCTGGAGGAGTACGAGCGCCCCGCCATCATGTGGACCGGCGGGAAGGACTCGACGCTGACGCTGTACTTCGTCAAGGAGGTCGCCGAGCGGTTCGGCCACGACCTCCCGCCGGCGGTGTTCATCGACCACTACCAGCACTTCGACGAGCTGCTGGAGTTCGTCGACCGGTGGGCCGAGGAGTGGGACCTCGAGGTCGTGTTCGCCCGCAACACCGACGTCGGCGAGTACGTCGACGAGCACGACCTCGTGCCGGGCGACGAGATCCCGGTCGACGCGCTCTCGGAGCACAACCGCCACCACGTGCGGGACATCCTCGAGTACGAGGAGGACAGCTTCCCGTTCCTGCTGGACACCTACGTGGGCAACCACCTGCTGAAGACCGTCGCGCTGAACGACGCGCTGGAGACCCACGACATCGACGGCATCATCTCGGGCATCCGGTGGGACGAGCAGGAGGCCCGCGCCGACGAGACGTTCTTCAGCCCCCGCCACGACCCCGACATCTACCCGCCCCACGACCGCGTCCAGCCCATCGTCCAGTTCGAGGAGGGAGACGTCTGGGACGCGTTCTGGTACTACGTGCTGCCCGAGAGCGTCGCGGGCTTCCCCGACGACGGCTACGTGCCCCAGAGCTACGACGACCTCCCGAACGATCTCACCCACGAGGACCTGCCCATCTCGCCGAAGTACTTCGAGGGCTTCCGGTCGCTGGGCAGCGAGGTCTCGACCGACAAGTCCGCAGAGGAGCCCGCGTGGCTCCAGGACCTCGAGAACACCACCGAGCGCGCCGGCCGCGCCCAGGACAAGGAGGACCTGATGCAACGGCTCCGGGACCTGGGCTATATGTAGAGACTCTGATAATTCTGCATCCCCCCCCCCGATCGTTACCCCGACGTGTCCCCGCCACCGCCCGTTCTCGTCGCCCGACACCCCACCGTCAGCCGGGGGCGAGCCTAGCTCCCGCCGGCCTGCAGCCGCTCGCGCGCCCACGACGGTTTCGTGACGTCGCCGTCGCCGACCTCGAGGCGCGTCAGCTGGTAGACCACCGACAGCGAGTGGGCCTCGCCGCGGTGGGTGTAGTCGGCGGTCACGGTCAGGCTGTGGACCCGCCCCCGCTCGTCGACCACGGCCTCGGCGTCGTAGTTGCGGACGTCGGTGGCGTTGGTCGGGCTGACCGCCTCGGGGTCGGTGGTGGCGTCGGCGGTCAGCGTGACGTAGGTCGTCCCGTTCTCGGTGGACTGGCCGGCCACCGAGAACGCCGAGGCGCCCAGGTAGGTCTCAAGCAGCGTCGCGCGGGCCAGCGCCGAGACGGTGGCCGTCCGGTTCGTCACCTGGACTGCCCTGGTCTCGCCGCCGTACTGCGACCGGACGACCTGCATCGTCCGGTTGCCCCAGAAGTCGAACCGGGAGCCGGCCTCGCGGTTGAGGACGCGGTAGCGGTACTCCGCGGCCCCGGATTCGACGAGGGTCCGGACCCGGCGCGCACTCGGGCGTACCTCGCCGCGGACCACCTGGGTGCCGTTGACGTCCTGGTTGGTCTCGAAGCCGGTCTCGGGGAGCGCGGCGACGTGGGCGTCGACCAGCGCGGAGGCGTTGGTCAGTTCCCCGTCGGTCACGCCGGGGACGTCGGTGTCGGCCGGGGGCGTCGCGGTCGGGGTCGCGTCGGTGCCGCCGGGGTCGAGGGCGCTACAGCCCGACAGCACCACCAGCAGGGCCAGCGCCAGGGGGACGAGCCGTCGCACGTCCCGGGCTGTGTGGCTCGCGGGCATAAGCCTCGTGTTCTGCTCGTCCTGGTGGTGATTCGGGGGAGGGAGTTCCGGGAGGGTCTGAGGGGCTCGGAGTGGCTCTCCCCCTCACCCGACCGCCGACTGCGTGTTCGTCCTCGACCACCACCGCCAGGAACGCCCCGAGGCGCTGACCGCATCCGTTCGCATGACCACCATCACCGCACAGAAAGCCCCGGGGTGCTGGCTAGCATGCTCGTGCTTGACCGCCACCACCGCACGGAAAGCCCCGAGGCGCTGGACTCGGGGGACTCGTTGCGCGCGTCGCTCCCTTCGGTCGCTTCCGTGCTTACTTCGTCCGCCTTCGTCCGGGTTGCCGGCTCCGCCGGCAACCTCAAACGTGGCGGCGAAGCCGCCACGCACGCCTCGCCCCTTTCAGTCCCACCCCACCGCAGGCCTGCCCTTCCCCGGTCGCGGCTCGAGCGCCGCTCCCGACCTGTCGGCTGGTCGGTCAGCCGGCACGGGTGGGACTGAAAGGGGCCGCCCGCGTCGCGGCGCAGCCGCGACGGAACGC
>CAYWNQ010000248.1:0-2753 GCA_964459695.1 uncultured Halobacteriales archaeon
ATCGGTTCGCTGGTTCGCCTGGCGGTCGTCTTTCACCGGGAATCAGCGCGATGAAGCCGTGGCGATGACCGCCCCATCCACCAACCACCACCTGCCCGGCGGCGAATCGCGGCTTCTAAGCGTCCCGGGCCCGCTCCCCACCCATGGACGACGCCCTCATCGACGACGAGACCCTGCCGCTGGCGCGCCGGTCGGTGCTCCCGGGGGAGGGGTTCTTCGTGCCGGACTCGGTCGAGGAGCGCCGCGAGGAGGCGGAGGTGGCCGCGGCGCTCGACGGCGCACGGGTCGCCGTCGTCGCCGACCCCGACGCGGACGGCCTGGCCTGCGTGGCGCTGGTCCGGGAGGCCCTCGGCGAGGGGGCCCTGGTCCCCGCCGGCCCCCACGAGATCGGCGACGCGATGGTCCACCTGCTCGACCACGGCGACGACCTCGAGCGGGTCGTGGTCTGTGACCTCTGTCCGGACGACCCCGACGACGTCGCCGACCTCCCGGCGGTGGCCGAGCGCGCGGCGGTGGCGTGGTACGACCACCACCAGTGGGACGGGGCCCTCGCGGACCTCGTGCGGGAGGCCGGCGTCGACCTCGTCGTGGGGGACTCCGACGAGGAGTGCAGCGCCGACGTGGCTCTGCGGGCGCTGGACCACGCCTTCGACGACCGGTTCGTCGAACTGGCCGCCGTGACACGTGACCACGACCTCTGGCTCCGGGAGGACGAGCGCAGCGACGACCTGGCGGACTACGCCCACTGGGCCGAGCCCGGCGAGTACGTGGCGACGGTCCGCGAGCACGGCGCCGACCTGCCCCCTGCGGTCCGGGAGTACCTCGCCGAGCGCCGGGTGGAGAAGGAGGCCCTGATCGAGAAGGCGGTCGACCGGGCCGAGCTTCGCGAGGTCGGCCAGTGGACCGTCGGCGTCACCTACGGCCGGTGCAGCCAGAACGAGGTGGCCGAGGCGCTCCGGGAGCGCGGCGCGGACGCGTCGGTCGTCGTCAAGCCGTCGGGCCCGGCGTCCATCCGGGGCACCGACGCCTTCGAGCGGTGCCACGAGGTGGCCCGCCAGGTCAACGGCGGCGGCCACCCGAAGGCCGCCGGCTGCAAGCCCGACGTCTACGACGACATGCTGGACTACGCCCACCACTGGACGACCCGCGGCGCCGTGGCCACGCAGGTCATCCTGGACGCCTTTCGGGCCCTGGCCGAGGAGGAAGCGGAGCCGTAGTCAGCCCCCGCCGGCGAGCCACCGGTCGGAGTACGTGGTGCCGCAGGCACACGCGGCGTAGGCATGGACCACGTCGCCCTCGTCGTACAGCCCGCCCACGTCGTCCTTCTCCGCCTCGACGAACGCGAACACGAACTTCACGTAGTGGGCGCCGTCGGCGCGCGACGGACACGTCCCACCCGTCAGGTCGCGGTCGACGTCGCCCTCGGTCTCCATCGCCCCGCCGGCGAAGTCCATCGGGTCCAGCGACGTGGCCCGCCGGAACGCCGCCCGGCCCTCCTCGCCGGGCAGCACCAGCACGACGCCGGTGTCGGTGGGCTCGCCGACGTCGGCCAGGGCGTCGACGTCGCCGACGCCCTCCTCGTGAAGGTAGATGGCGACGTCGTCCGGGCGGTCGCCGGCGAGGAACGACTCGCGGGGCGTGGCCATCGGGGGTCGCCCGACTACTCGTCGCCGCCGACCAGTTCGTCGACGGAGCTGTCGCCGCGCTCGACGATGCTGGCGTTGATCTGGCGGGTCTCCTCGCCGACCTCCGAGCCACGGACCGTCACGCGGCGGCGCTCGCCGTCCCGGGTCGGGTTGAAACCCGTCCCGCCCGACAGCAGGACGGCCTTGGTCTCGTCGCCGGCGACGTCGCCGCGCATGGGGCGGCCGCTCTCGTCGGAGCCGCCGGTTATCTCGAGCTCGTACCCGTCGAGTCCGACGGCACCGCCGTCGACCGTCTCGCCGATGGCGCGGCCGACGAACCGGTTGGCGTCCTGCCCGTCCACCTCGAACTGGTGCGTCCGCCCGTCGTCGGGGTCGGCGACGACGACCTGGAAGTCTGCCATACGCCGAGGAACCGCCCCGCGGGTCAAAAGCGCGTTGATAGCCGCCGGCAGGCCCAACACGACGGAGTACGTGGCTGGCACGTGGACGAACACGCGCTCCGGGCGGCCCTGGCCGACCGGTTCGACCCCGGGGCGGGCGAACTCCGGGCCGTCGTCCGAGCCGCCGGCGACCTGGTCGACGCCGGCCGGTACGGGGCCGACGTGGGCCGCCCGCTGACGGCCGACGTCGTGGTCCGGAACCTGGCCGACGCCCCGGAGGACCGCCGCGCCGGCGGGCTGGCCGACCGGTGGAACTGGTGGATGGGCGCCCTGGCGGTCGCACACGACGGCTACGAGCGGTTCCAGGTCCGGCGCTACCGGGACTGAGCCCCACCGGGCGGCGGTCGCCGCCCCGGGTCCGGCGGTCGGGAGCGCGCCGGCCGTTCGGACGCCCGACAGGAGCTCTGCTCCCGAGATAAAACCCCGCACATGTCCACCAGTCTCCCTAAGGGCCGGAGATTCCTTGGGCCGCGGGATGGCAACGAATCTTCGATTCGAAGTGATCGCGGTTGCCCTGCTCCTCGCGCTGTCCGTCGGCGCGGCCCTCCCCGCCGTCGTCGACTCGACGGGCGAGGCCGTCGTCGGGACGGCGGACGCCGCACACGGCGGGCCGGGCAACTACACGGTGCGGCCGTACGACGACGGCGAGTCGTCGCTGGCCCAGGAC
>CAYWNQ010000249.1:0-2736 GCA_964459695.1 uncultured Halobacteriales archaeon
GGCCACGCCCGGCTGTGGTACGACTGCCTCCAGCAGCTCGGCGCGACCGAGGCCGAGCTCGTCTGGGAGGCCGACCCGGCCGACTTCCGTCACGCGACGCTCGTGGAGCTGCCGTTCGACGTCACCGACGGCGGCGACTGGGCCGACCCCGTCCTCCGGGGCTACCTGTTCGACGTCTACGAGGACGAGCTGCTGTCTGCGCTGGCGTCGTCGACGTACCCGCCGATACGGGACCGGGTCGGGAAGGTCCGCGACGAGGAGGAGTACCACCTCGAGCACGGCCACAACTGGCTGGAACGGCTCTGCGACGACGCCACCGGTCTCGAGGCCACCCAGGCCGCCCTCGACCGGCTGTTCCCCCACGCGCTGACGCTGTTCGCGCCGACGGCGGCGGACGAGGCCGTCGTCGACCTCGGCGTCCGCCCGCGGACGCTCGAGGAGCTCCGGTCAGCGTGGCTGGACCGCGTGGTGCCGACGCTGTCGGACCTGGGCCTCCGGGTCCCCGTCGAGGACGGCGAGGTCCGCGTCGACCCGCCGCCGGCGACCGGCCGCGACGGCACGCACACCGACCACTGGCGGGCCCTCCACGAGGAGTTCACCCGGACCTACCGCGACCTGGGTTACGAGGAACCGCCGCGGCTGATGGGGGCCGCCGATGAGTGAGTCCGTCGACCCGGACGGCCCGGACGTGGCTGGCGAGGGCGAGCCGACCGCCTGCGCGTACACCGAGTACCGGGAGGGCGACCCGGCCGCGGACCTCCCGGCGACCGGCGAGGGGGCCGAGGGCCTCGAGGCCGACGTCTGGGACGCCCTCCACGGCGTCGAGGATCCCGAGATGCCGGTCTCCATCGTCGACCTGGGCCTGATCTACGGCGTCGAACTCGCGGCGGGCGACGGAGGCGCCGACGTGTCCGTCGAGATGACCCTGACCTACACCGGCTGCCCGGCGCGGTCGATGCTGCTGGACGACGTCGAGTCCGCCGTCGGGGGCGTCGACGGCGTCGCGTCCGCCGGCGTCGAGCTGGTGTGGCGCCCGGAGTGGACAGTCGAGATGGTGACCGAGGCGGGCCGGGCCGACCTGCGGGAGTTCGGGGTGTCGATATGAGGAACCGGCCCGACCCGAGCGTGGACGTCGACGCCGGGCCGCCCGCCGAGTGCCCCTACTGCGGCTCGACCGACACCGAGCGCGAGCACCCGAAGGGCCCCTCGCTGTGCCGGTCGATGCACTACTGCAACGGCTGCGACCAGCCCTTCGAGGCGATGGACTGACCGCGACGAGGTGCCGGCCGGTAGTCACGGGGCCTCGGCCCGGACCCGCGAGAGGCGCATGGCGTTGCCCGTCACGCCGACGGTCATGCCGGCGTCGCCCAGCAGCACCGCCAGCCAGATCGGGACCAGCCCGAACGGGACCCCCAGCGCGAGCCCGGCTTTGACGGCGAGGCTGGCGCCGACGTTCTGGCGGATGACGCCGTTGGCGTCGCCGGCGAGCTCGTAGAGGTACGGCAGCCGCGAGAGGTCGTCGCCCATCAGCGCCACGTCGGCGGTCTCGAGGGCGGTGTCGGTGCCCGCCGCGCCCATCGCGACGCCGACCGTCGCGGTGGCCATCGCCGGGGCGTCGTTGATGCCGTCGCCGACCATCGCGACCCCGCCCTCGTACTCGTCGACCAGGTCCTCGACGGCGGCGACCTTCTCCTCGGGCAGCAGCTCGGCACGGACCTCGTCGACCCCCACCGCCTCGCCGATTGCGCGGGCGGTGCGCTCGTTGTCGCCGGTGAGCATCACCGTCCGCTCGACCCCCAGCTCGCGCAGGCGCTCGACGGCGCCGGCGGCCTCCGGCCGGACCTCGTCGGCCACCGCGATCAGGCCCTCGATCTCCTCGTCGGTGCCGACCAGCACCACGGTCTTGCCCTCCTCCTGGAGCGCCGGGACGGTCTCGGCCAGCAGGTCCAGGCAGCCGTTGCGCTCGCAGAGCTGCTGGGAGGTCCGGGTGACGACGCCGCCGTCGGTGGTGGCGTGGACGTGCGAGAGGTCGAAGCCCAGGTCGGCGAACAGGCCGGGCTTGCCGGCGTAGTGGGGCCGGCCGTCGAGCTCCGCCCGGACGCCCTTGCCGGTGATGGCCTCGAACTCCTCGACGCTGCGCTCCCCGACGTCGGCGGCCGCGGCGCGCTCGACGATGGCCTCGCCGATGGGGTGCTCGCTTCGCCGCTCGAGCCCCCGGGCACACCGCAGCACGTCGGCCTCGGAGTTGCCGTTGAGCGCGACGACGTCGGTCACCGAGAGCTCGCCGGTGGTCAGGGTCCCGGTCTTGTCGAAGGCGACCGCCTCGACCGCGCCCATCGACTCGAGGTGGGCGCCTCCCTTGACGAGCACGCCGTTGCGGGCGGCGCTGGTGAGCCCGGAGACCACCGACACCGGCGTGGCGATGACGAACGCGCAGGGACACGCCAGCACCAGCAGCGTCAGCCCGTACACGACCGCGGTGGTCACGGCGGTCCCGAACAGGACGGGCGCCCCGACCGTGACGACGACGGCGAACGCGACCACGACCGGGGTGTAGTAGGCCGCGAACCGCTCGACGAACTGCTCGTGCTCGGTCTTGCTCGCCTGGGCGTCCTCGACCAGCTCGACGATGCGCGACAGCGTGTCGTCGCCCGCCGCGGAGGTCACCTGGACCTCGAGGTAGCCGGCCTCGTTGACGGTGCCGGCGTAGACCTCGTCGCCGACCGTCTTGTCGAC
>CAYWNQ010000250.1:0-2722 GCA_964459695.1 uncultured Halobacteriales archaeon
CTGGGGCTGGTGACGCTGGACCTCGACCCGGCGGCGCCTCTGGAGGGGTCGATGCTTGCCCCGCTGTTCACGGGGCTGTTCGGCGCGCCGGTGCTCGTCGAGGCACTCGCCGGCGCCGGCGTGCCCGAGCAGGACGACCCCGCCGTCGCGGCGCCGCGCCGCGTCGTGGCCGGGCTGGGGGCGCTGGGCTCGCTGTCGGGCGCCGTCGTCGGCTACGTCCCCGGCATCTCCTCGGCGGTGGCGGCGACGGGCGCGCTGCTGGCCACCCCGGGCCGGTTCGGGGCGCGGGGGTTCGTGGTGGTGACCAGCGGCGTCAATACCTCTAACACGATATTCGCACTATTCGCACTTGTCGCGCTCGGCGAGCCCCGGACCGGCGTCCTGGTGGCCGTCGAGCGGGTGGAGGCGCCGCTCGCGCTGCCGCTGCTGCTCGCCAGCGCCGGGCTGGCCGCCGTCGCCGGCTTCCTGATGGTGCCCCGGGTCGGCGACCGGTACCTCCGGACCGTCGGCGGGATGGACTACACGCGGCTGTCGCTGTCGGTGCTGGCGCTGCTGGTGGTCGTCTCCGCGCTGTTCGCCGGCGTGGTGGGCGTGGCCACCTTCGGCGTCGCGACGGTCGTCGGGCTGGTGCCGGCGCGACTCGGCGCCCGCCGGGTCCACCTGATGGGGGTGCTGATGGGGCCGCTGATGCTGTCGAGCGGCGGGCCGTGAGCCGCCGACGGTGGCTCACACGTAGCCCCTGTCCCGGAAGTGCCACAGCATCACCGCCGCGACGCCCGCCATGCCCAGCACCGCCGCCGGGAACCCCAGCGTCCAGCCCAGCTCCGGCATGTTGTACCGCGAGCCCGCGAAGTTCATGCCGTAGACGCCCGCGATGAACGTCAGCGGCAGGAACACGGTGGCCACCACCGTCAGCGTCTTCATCACCTCGTTGGTGGACTGGGCGACGGTGTTGAGGTAGATGTCCCGGGCCCCGGTGGTCAGGTCGCGGTAGGTCTCGGTGAGGTCGACGACCTGGACCAGGTGGTCGTAGACGTCCCGGAAGTACTTCTCCGTCTCCGTCGAGACCTGGTCGGGGTCGCCCCGGGCCAGCGCCCCCACGGCCTCGCGTGCGGGCCAGGCCACCTTCCGGAACGACAGCAGGTCCCGCCGGAGGTCGTTGATGTGCTCCAGGGTCTCGATGTCGGTCGAGACGGTCACCTCGTCCTCGACGACCTCGATGTCGGTCTCGAGCTCGTCGAGGACGTCGAAGTAGCCGTCGACGACGGCGTCCAGCACCCGGTAGGCCGCGAAGTCGGCGCCGCGGCTCAGCAGCCGGCCGTCCTCGCGCTCGACGGCCTCCCAGACCCGGTCGACCGCGGGCACCGGGTCGGGCGACAGCGTCAGCAGCCAGTCCGCGCCGACGCAGACGCCGACCGGTCGCCGCCGGACCTCCTCGTCGAACCGCCGGTCGCCCCGCGTCAGCTCCGCGGCGGTGACCAGCGTGAACGCGTGGTCGGGAAACTCCTCGGTCTTTGCGCGGACGTCGCTCAGGACGTCCTCCACCGAGAGCCGGTGGACGCCGAACGCCTCGGCAGCCTCGAGCAGCGCCGCCTCGTCGCCGGTGGCACGAACCCAGGTGGTCCCCGGAGCCGCCCGGGCCGCCGCGACGTCGTCGAACCGGCCCACGCCGCCGTCGCTGGAGTAGCTCAGCACGTCGATCCGGCCCTCAGTCATCGCGGGCCACCCCCACGCCGACGAGCGCGAGGCCGACCATCGCCCCCGTGACGGTGAACGCCCGGGCGGGGGTCGCGACCTCCAGCGCGAGCACGTAGCCCGCCAACGAGACGGCGGTCAGCACGCCCCCGAACGCCGTGATGCGATGCATGGCCCCGCGTCGGCCGCCGGCGAGAAAAGCGTTGTCCGGTCAGCCGTGCCGGATGCCGCCGATCAGGGTGTCCACACGCGCCTGCTCGCCGTCGACGCGCTCGGGGTGGACCGCCACCACGACGACGAAGTCCTCGCCGTGGGCGAAGTTCGCGACGTGGAGCACCACCTCGGTCTCCTGGCCGCCGACGGTGGTCGCCGTGGCCCGGAACTTCGAGACCTGCCGGCCGGCGCCCAGCGACGCGACCGTCCGGTTGCCCACCAGCCGGAGGTCCGACAGCGACTCGTAGCTCCCCTGGAGGCGCTGGGCGAGCTCGCGGTTCGAGAGCTCGCCGACGGGGTTGAACGACCGGTCGAGCACCTCGACCTGCGGCGTCGAGAGCACGGTGAACCGCGCGACCTGCTGGTCGCTCAGCACCGGAATCTGGGCCGACCGACCGTACTCCGCCACGTGGTTCGTGACGTTCACGGTCCGGGACCGGCCCGCCGCCGAGAAGGTCTGCGTGCGCGTGGTCGAGGCGACCCGGACCTCCTCGTAGCCGGCGTCGCTCCGGGCCTCCTCGGCGACCGACACGGGCGCCGACTCGAAGCCCGCGGCCTCCTGGCCGGTGATGAACCCGAGACAGCCCCCGGTCAGGAGCACCGCGACGAGGGCGACCGCGAGGACCCGTCGGTGCATGCTGGCGCCGGTTCGGCGGGGGTCCGGAAAAGTCTCGCGGCCGTTCGACGGCAGGGGTGTGCTCGACTGCCACCGTAACCGCAGACCGCTGCTCGTGCTTGAACCTAGGAGTACCGCCGGAAAGCCCCCGCCCGCTCTCCTGCCGCAACCAACCCGTCGACCGCCACTCGTGCTTGA
>CAYWNQ010000251.1:0-2686 GCA_964459695.1 uncultured Halobacteriales archaeon
CGGTCACGACCCACGACATCCTGGAGGGCGAGGAGGCGGAGTTCCAGGAGTACACCCTCATCCGGTTCGCGAGCGACGACGCGGTGGTGCCCATGGCGACCCTGCGCCCCGAGACGGTTTACGGCGTCACCAACGCCTTCGTCCACCCGGAGGGGACCTACGTCCGCGCGGCGGTCGACGGCGAGGAGTGGATCGTCGGCGAACCGGCCGTCGAGAAGCTCCGGCTCCAGGAGCACGACGTCGAGGTGCTGGAGACGTTCGCCGGCGAGGCACTCGTGGGCGAGCGGGTCATCAACCCCGTCACGGACGAGGCGGTGCTGCTGCTGCCGGCGACGTTCGTCGACGTGGACAACGCCACCGGCGTCGTGATGTCGGTGCCGGCCCACTCGCCGGACGACTGGGTGGCGCTGGAGGCCGCCAAGGCCGACGCCGACCGGATGGCCGCCTACGGTATCGACCCCGACGACGTCGCGGCCATCGAGCCACGGGCCATCCTCGACATCGAGGGCTACGGCGAGTACCCGGCCCGGGACGCCGTCGCCGAGTACGGCGTCGAGGGGCAGGACGACCCCGCCCTCGAGGAGGCCACCCAGGCGCTGTACCGCGACGAGTTCAACAAGGGCCGGCTCCGGGAGATGTACGGCCCGTTCGCCGGCGAGGTGGTCAAGGACGTCCGCGACGAGCTGAAGGCCGACTACGAGGCCCGTGGCGCCTTCGGCACGATGCAGGAGTTCTCCGAGGAGGTGGTCTGCCGGTGTGGCGGCGACGTCGAGGTCGCAAAGCAGGAGACGTGGTTCCTCCGCTACGACGACACCGACTGGAAGGCCAAGGCCCGCCGGGCGGTCGACCGCATCGACGCCATCCCGGAGAACACCCGCGAGCAGTACGACCACACAGTCGACTGGCTCCAGGAGTGGCCGTGCATCCGCAACTACGGTCTGGGCACCCGGCTGCCCTGGGACCGGGAGTTCGTCATCGAGCCGCTGAGCGACTCCACCATCTACATGGCCTACTACACCGTCGCCCACCGGCTCGACGACGTGCCGGTCGAGGACCTCGACCGGGAGTTCTTCGACGCGCTGTTCTACGGCCCCGACGCCGTCGACGACCCGGACGAGCGCGCCCTGGAGCTCCGCGAGGAGTGGCGCCACTGGTACCCGGTGGACTGGCGGTGCTCGGCGGAGGACCTCATCAGCAACCACCTGACGTTCTACCTGTTCCACCACGCCGAGCTGTTCGACGAGGACGAGTGGCCCGAGGGCATCACCGGGCTGGGGATGGGGCTGCTGGAGGGCGAGGCGATGTCGTCCTCGAAGGGCCACGTCGTGCTGCCCGGCGAGGCCATCGACGAGTACGGCGCCGACACCGTCCGGTTCTTCCTGCTGAACTCCGCCGAGCCATGGCAGGACTTCGACTGGCGAGCCGACCAGGTGGGGTCGACCCGCGACCAACTCGAGCGGTTCTGGAACCGGGCCCAGGAGGTCGTCGACGCCGAGGTGCCCGCCGACCCGGATCTGGCCCACGCCGACCGGTGGCTGCTGTCGAAGCTCCAGGCGACCGTGCGGACGGCGACCGAGGCCCTCGAGGAGTTCGAGACCCGGACCGCCAGCCAGGCCGCCTTCTACGGGTTCGAGGAGCACCTCAAGTGGTACCGCCGGCGCGCCGATCTCGACCGGCCCGGCGCACGGTGGACGCTGCACGAGGTGCTCGCCACCCGGCTGGCGCTGCTGGCGCCGTTCGTCCCGTTCATGGCCAACGAGCTCCACGAGCAGCTGACCGGCGAGCCCGCCACGGAGTGGCCCGAGCCCGACCCCGACCTGGCGTCCCGGCGCACCGAGGTCGAGGAGCAGCTCGTCATGGAGCTCACCGACGACGTCCGGGACATCGTCGAGGTCACCGGGACCGACCCCGACCGGGTCGAGGTGTACGTCGCCGCCGACTGGAAGCGCGCGGTCTTCGAGCGGGTGGTCGAGAGCGCGGCGCCCGGCGCCGCGGACGGGTCGAACGCCGACAGCCGTGAGACGACCGGACCCGACGTCGGCACCGTCATGGGCGAGGTGATGGACGACCCCGAGCTCCGCGAGCGCGGCGACGCCGTCAACGACCTGGTGACCGACCTCGTCGAGTTCGTCCGGGAGCGCGACGACGGGACCCTCGCGGCGCTGGCCGAGGTCGACGAACACGCCGTCTACGAGCACGCCACGAGGTTCCTGGGCGAGGAGTTCGACGCCGAGGTGGCCGTCCTGGACGAGGCCGACGCCGACGAGGCGACGGCCGGCGACGCGGTGCCGTTCCGGCCGGCGGTCCACCTCGAGTGAGGGGCCGTCCCGGCGACCGGCTGACGCCGGTGTCGTTATGGTCGGCTACACCGTAGCACCGCCCATGAGCGGGGACGACACCGAGGCCCTCCCGGCCATCCGGCGCACCGTGTCGAAGTCGGTCGGCTACCACCCCGACGCCGAGATGAACGCCATCGGGCTCGCGGTTGGCGCGGGGCTACTCGTCATCCTCATCCCGCTGGCGCCGTTCCTGCTGGCGGTCTGGCTCGTCAGCAAGCTGCTCGACCTGGGCGGCCGGCAGGCTACCTGACGGTCGTGTCGACCAGCTCGAAGCTCGTGGCTGCGCCGGACTCGCCGGCGTGCTCGTAGACGACGTGGGCCGCCGCGACGTCCTGGATCGCCAGCCC
>CAYWNQ010000252.1:0-2670 GCA_964459695.1 uncultured Halobacteriales archaeon
TGAGCGAAGCGCGCAGCGAGCCGCGCGACCGCAGCCAGCCGGGGCTTTCCGGGCGGTAGTGAGAGACCGATCCTAAACTGAACAGTGCCGTCGCTCGGAGGCCCACCGGTCGACCGCGGTGGCGCTTGCTACCTGGTCACCACTTCACGACCGCCGAGGAGCCACACGACTCGCAGGTGGCCTCCCGCGGCGGGACGTCGCTGGTGAAGATGCGAAAGCAGTCCTCGCACTGGACCTCGTAGGCCTCCGTGCCTCGCTCCTCGCGCGTCAGTCCGGATCCGGCCATTCGTCCGTGACAGTGTGGTCAGAGGGTTTAAAAAGGTACAGTACCGTTCGCCCCGGTCGCGTCGCGGTGGTCGCGCGCGCCGGCAGCGTCGGCCACCTCGGCCCGCCGGGCGGGATTCCGGCGACGGCGGCGGCGGATGCGCCACCGACTCACCCGTACGGGCGGCTCACCACCGCCGGCGTCGATCAGGCGCCGCGGAGCGTCTCGTCGAGGAACGCCTGCACCCGCTCCCAGGCCAGCGCAGCCGCCTCGGGGTCGTGCCGTGTGGCGGGCCCGTCCTCGAAGAACGACGGTTCGACGCCACCGTAGACGTGCACCTCGGCGCGACCGGGGACCGCCTCGAGCCGGGACTCCAGACTCCGGACCTGCTGGAGCGGTATCTCCGGGTCGAGCTCGGCATAGTGGCCCTGGACGGCGCAGTCCAGCGCCGCCCAGTCGCAGTCGGCGAGGCCGTAGAACACCACCAGGCTCGCGACCGCGTCGGGCGACCGCTCGGCGAGCCGGCCGGCCCACTCGGCGCCGAACCCCAGTCCCACGACGCCCACCCGCCGGCGGGTGGTGGACTCGTGGTCCCGGAGGACGGCCGCCGCGTCGGCGAGGCGCCGCGCCGTGGCGTCGGGCTCCAGCGACTCCTTCAGCCGGTCGGCCGCCTCCTGGGACGTCGGTGTCTCGCCGTCGAACAGGTCGACCGCCAGCGTCGTGTAGCCGACGTGGCCGAGGCGCGCGGCGAGGCGCTCGACGTGCTCGGTCAGCCCCCGGCCCGAGTGCAGGAGCACGACCCCGGGGCCGCCGCCGGGCCCCGAGGGCGTCACGAGGTAGTCCCGGCCGGCGTCGCCGGGGTCGGTGCCGGGTGCCATCCTGGTGGCGCGAGGGCCCCCGGCCAATTAACTCCCCGTGTCGGGTCGGAGATGGCGATCGATTGCGCCCCTCGGTGAACGGGTGCTGATACCCGGAGGCGTGGATCCCATCCGCTGCTCACGTTTCCGGTGCCGCGAGCAGACACCCATCCGGAGTCGAACCTGTAGCTTGCTCCCCTCGTTCCGACTCTCCCTCGGGCCATTGCCCTGATATCCCGAGCGCTGGACCGCGCCCGCAGACCGCTACTCAGGCTTGAGCCAACCAACCGCCGGCACCCCCTCCTGCTCGTTAGCAGCAGCCGGCAACGTGGCCGTCACTACAACCGCCCCTCGTGCTTGACCCCGGGAGTACCGCCGGAATGCCCCCGCCCGCTCGACTCGGGGCTCTCCGGCGGTACTCCCAGGTCCAGGCACGAGCTGCGGTCGGGAGTTGCTGGCGCGGTCACGCGCAATTCTGGCGGTCGAGCGGCCAGACGGCGGACCTCGACTCGGCCGGGCGAACCGGCCAGGATGCAAGGCGGGCGACTGGCTGTCACGCCGACCACCCGACCTCCCAGTTCGGTCAGGCCTCCCGGAGCACGAACTCCGTGGCGTTGACCAGGTAGTGCGCCACCACGACGGCAACCAGGCTCCCGGTGAGCACGAACGCCGCGGCCAGCCCGAACCCGAGCAGCCCCGTCACGACGACGCCGAGGCGCCCCTGGGCGCCGTGGCCCAGGGCGAACGCGCCCGAGGACAGCACCGCGAGCAGCCACGGCGAGACGCCGAAGCCCGCCGCGAACCCGCCGATCAGCGCCCCGCGGAACAGCAGCTCCTCGAAGACCGCGATGGCGGGCAGCGCGACCCCGAGCAGGAGCGCCCAGCCGGCGGGCGAGTCAGGCGCGAGGAGCTCGCGGAGCTCCCGCGACGGGTCGAGGCCCGCCGCGTCCGCGGCCGCGCCAGCGGCGGCATTGGCGGCGGCGAGCGCGACGCCGACGGCCGCGCCCACCGCGACCTGGGGCGCCAGCGGGCCCTCGACGCCCAGCGCCGCCGGCGGGACCTCGGCGTACCAGGCGCCGGCCACGAGCAGCCCGGCGAAGACGGCCTGGGAGACGACGACGTTCGCCAGCAGCGCGCTCGCTGACGGGCGGCGCTCGGGAGGACGGGACGCGTGGGCCACGTCGAGGTGGTCGGCACCGTCGGACAGCGAGTCGAGCCACCGCGGCGCCGGCGGCGCGGCCATGGCGGTCCGGGTCGCCCGGGCGAGAACCAGCAGGATGGCCAGCACCGCGACGGTGACGCCCGCGAAGGCGGCCCACCGCGTCACGCCTCACTGGGGGCTCGGCTTGCCCGACCCGTGGCCGGGGTCGTGGTCCAGGGCCTTGCCCGTGATGGACTTGAGCCGGTCGACCAGCGAGTCCTTCTCGGGCTCGCCGGCGAAGGCGTGCTCGAGCACCTCGCTGATGTGGGCCACCGGCACGACCTCGATCATGTCCTTGTACTCGTCCTCGATCATCACGTCCTGCTCGTTGGCGGCGGGGATGATGA
>CAYWNQ010000253.1:0-2653 GCA_964459695.1 uncultured Halobacteriales archaeon
GTAGTCGTCGAGCCGGTGGTCGAGGACGACGTCGACGCCGCCGTCGCTCGCCTCGAGGACCGCATCGGCCAGGTCGTCCCGGCCGTAGTCGAGGACGACGTCGGCGCCGAGGGACTCGACGGCGTCGTGGTAGGTGGGCGCGGCTGTTGCGATGACGTGTGCGCCGACGGCCGCGGCGATCTGCACGGCCGCGTGGCCGACGCCGCCGCTCCCGCCGTGGACCAGGCAGTGCTCCGCCGGCCCGAGGTCGGCATGGTCCACCAGGGCCCGCCAGGCCGTCCCCGACGCGACGCCCGCGCCGCCGGCCTGGACCGGGTCGACGCCGTCGGGCAGCGCGACCAGGCGGTCGGCGGGCACCGCGGCGTACTCGGCGTAGGCCCCCTGGTACCCGCCGCCGAGCCCAGCGCCGAAGACGCGGTCGCCCGCCTCGAAGCCCGAGACGTGATCGCCGGACTCGACGACCGTGCCGGCGAACTCGACCCCGGGGGTGTACGGCAGCTCGAAGACGTCGTAGCTGCCCTCGCGGAAGTAGGTGTCCACCGGGTTGACCCCCGCGGCCGCCACCTCGACGAGGACGCGATGGGAGCCGACCGCCGGGCGATCGGCGTCGTCGACCTGCAGTACGTCCGGTCCGCCGTGCTCGTGGAATCGAACGGCACGCATACCGGGATGACCGGTGGGCGAGGCCAAAGAAGTGTGGGTCGTCCCGCGTGGTCACCCACCGGGGATCGGCTTCACTCCCGGATGGCGTACTCGACCGCCTGCAGGCCGAGCTCCAACGCGGCGACCATCCCGACCAGCAGGAAGAGCAGCCCGAACTCGAGTTCGACCGTCAGGTCGCCGGTCATCACGCTGTAGCCGAGACCGCCGGCCGCGCCAGTGAACACGAGCCGGATGCCGGCCGTCGCTGCCGTGACCACGTGTTCGAGCGACCATGGTTCGGCCGGGGCGATCTCAGCCATCGTGTCCCACCGGCTCGTCGCCGTGTTCGTGGGCCAGGTCGACCACGAGCCCGCCGACCCCGGCGGCGATGAGGTTGTAGAGCAGGGCCGTGAGGGCGCCAGCGACGACGCCACCGACGACGGCGAACAGGACCATGACGAGGAACGAGGCGATGCCCACGCCGGGGATCGCCACGTCGAGGAACAGCACCGGCCAGCCGAACAGGACGGTGAACGCCACCATGATGGTCGCGTAGATTTTCGTGAGCGAACCGACGCCGATCCGGGTGATCTCGTATTCGGCCATGACCGGTCCGGGAACGGGTGGGGGACGGTTAATCCCCCGGTCGGCAGGGGTGTCGGGGCGGACGCTCGGCCGCGATGAGGACTACTCGCGCAGGCCGTACCCGCGCTTGAACAGCAGTACGTCGATGCCGAGGACGACGGCGGCGGTCCCCCAGAGCACGAGGAGCGAGAGGTTCGGGTCGACCTCGGCGTACCCGAGAAAGCCGAACCGGACGCCGTTGACCATGTACACCATCGGGTTCAGCAGTGAGACGGTCCGCCAGAGGGGCGGCAGGATGTCGAGGGAGTAGAACACGCCCCCGAAGAACGTCAGCGGCCGGATGATGAACTGGTTCATCACCGTGAGGTAGTCGAAGTCCCGGGCCCAGAGGCCGCCGGCGACGCCGAAGGCCGCGAACAGCGTCGTGATGGCGAAGAGGAAGGCGACGAGATAGCCCGGATGCGTGACCGTCACGGGCGTGAAGAACGCGCCGATGAGGGCGATGAGGACGCCGATGACGACCCCCCGGAGGACGCTCGCGACGACGTACGCGCCCACCTGCTCGGTGTACGCCAGCGGCGAGGTGAGCACCTCGTGGATGTACTCGTTCCACCGGCCGTGGAAGATGGAGAACGAGGCGTTCTCGAAGGCGTTCGAGATGGCGCCCAGCACGACCAGGCCCGGGAGGACGAACAGGAGGTACGAGAAGCCCGCCACCTCGCCGATGCGGCTCCCCAGGATGATGCCGAAGACCGCGAAGTAGAGCACGTTCGTGATGAACGGCGGGATGAACGTGTTCCGGGGCCGGCGGACGTAGCGCTTGATCTCGCGCTCGACGAGGGTGGCGACGCCGGTGTGCGCCATCAGGCCGCCACCCCCTCGTCGGTGGACTCGTCGGACCGGTGGTCGGTGAGCTCGACGAACACGTCCTCCAGCGAGGTCCGGGCGATGTCGAGGTCGACGACCTCGTGGCCCGCGTGGTCGAGCGCCTTCAGCACCCGCGGGGCGGTATGGCCCCCCTGCTTCGCCCGGACGACGAGGCGGCCGTCCTCGAGCGAGACGGACTCGACCGCCTCGAGGTCGAACGTCGGCGCGGTCGACGGCGTGTCGCGGAGGCCGATGTACAGGGTGTCGGTCCCGCGGCCGCGGAGCTCGTCGGGGCTCGCCACGTCGACCTTCCGGCCCTGGTCCAGGATGCAGACGCGGTCACAGAGGCGCTCGGCCTCCTCGATGTAGTGGGTGGTGAGGAGGATGGTCGTCCCCGCGTCGTTCATCTCGGTGATGATCTCCCAGAGCTCCCGGCGGAGCTGGACGTCGACGCCGGCCGTGGGTTCGTCGAGGATGAGGAGGTCCGGGTCGGTGACGATGGCGCGGGCGAGCACCAGCCGGCGCTTCATGCCGCCCGAGAGCCAGTCGAACCGGACGT
>CAYWNQ010000254.1:0-2620 GCA_964459695.1 uncultured Halobacteriales archaeon
GCGTCGACGCAGGCGTCGGTGACGGCCCGCCGGTCGCCCTCGACGCGGACCAGGTCGGCGCCCGTGCGCTCGATGGCGGCGAGCTTGCCGGGTTCGGCGTCGGCGGGGACGTAGATGGCGGCGTCGAGACCGGCGCGGGCCGCATAGGTCGCGACCGCGGCGCCGGCGTTGCCCGAGGAGTCCTCGAGCACGCGGTCGACGCCCAGGCCGGCGGCCCGCGACAGCGTCGTCGTCGCGCCGCGGTCCTTGAACGAGCCGGTCGGGGAGACGTACTCCAGCTTGAACGAGGCGTCCCAGCGGGGCGCGGCCACCAGCGGGGTGGCTCCCTCGCCGAGGCTCACCCGGCGCTCGACGGGCAGGAAGTCGGCGAACGCCCAGAGTCCCCGCCGGAGGTCGGCGGCGGGCGGCCCCGCCGGGAGCGGTCGCTCGGCGAACTCCAGGGGCGAGCCACACGGGCAGCGCCACCGGTCGCGGTGGGTGGCGCCGCAGGCGGGACACGCGAGCACGGGCCCCCGTGGGGGCCCCAGCCCGGAGTAGGTGTCGGTGGTCAGGCCGGGACCAGCCGGTGGAGGCCGCCGCCGTCGGCCGCCGACCCGAGGACGTACACCTCGCCGTCGGGGGCCCGGCCGAAGCTGAGCACCCGCGACAGTACGCCGTCGGTGACCACCGGCAGCACCGACGCCGCCCACTCGCCGCCGTCGGGTCGGGTCGCGACGAACAGGTCGCCGCCGGCCTGGAGGTCGCCGAACACGTACGCGCCGGCCAGACCCGGCAGGGCGTCGCCGCGGTACACCTCGCCGCCGATGACGGAGATGCCGCTCACGGGGGCGCCCGAGTGGGGGTACTCGAGGATGGGGGCCAGCAGCGGTTCGCCGCCGCGGATGTCCTCCGGCGTGGCCGACGGGCAGTCGTCGGCGCCGTAGCAGTGGCGGCCCTCCCGGACGTTCCAGCCGTAGTTGCCGCCCCGCTCGACGAGGTCGACCTCCTCGTAGCTGCGCTGGCCGACGTCGCCGACGAACAGGTCCTCGCCGTCGAACGCCAGCCGCCACGGGTTGCGCAAGCCCCACGCCCAGTGCTCGTCGCGGCCCGGGCGGCCCACCAGCGGGTTGTCCTCGGGGACGGCGTAGCCGGCGGGGTCGGAGACGTCGATGCGGAGGATCGAGCCCAGCAGGTTCGCGCGGACGTCCTGGCCGTTGCCGCCGGCGACGGCGCCGTACCAGTCCTCGACGTGGCCCGGGCCCTGGTCGCCGCCGGCACCGCCGTCGCCGACCGGGACGTAGAGGTGGCCGTCGGGTCCGAACGCGAGGTCGCCAGCGTTGTGGTTGCTCTGGGGCTCGGGGATCTCCAGCACCGACCGCTCGGACCCCGGGACCACCGACCGCCCGTCGGCGGCCACCCGGACCGACGCCAGCACGAAGGTGTGACTGTAGCCGGCGGGCGTCCCGCCCCGCGGCGGCGCGCTGTACCGGACGAACAGCCGCCGGTCCTCGGGGAACGACGGGTGCAGCGCGACGCCGAGCAGCCCCATCTCGCCGCCGTAGGTCACCGCGTCGCCGAGGTCGAGCAGCGGCTCGTCGGCGAGGCCGTCGGGGCCGTGGACCCACACCTGGCCTGGCTGGTCGGCGACGTAGCGCCGGTCGGCGCCGGGGACGAAGACGACGTCGACGGGCGCGGCGAACCCGTCGGCCAGCGTCTCGACGCCGACGCCGTCGGGGACGCCGGTGGGGGTCGGGCCGGTGCCCCCGCCGTCGGTCGAGGTCCCGCCGTCGTCGTCGGTGGGCGTGGCGTCGCCGCTCCCGCCGGTACAGCCCGCGAGCAGCCCCGCCGCGCCCGCGGTGGCCGCCCGGAGGACGTCGCGTCTGCGTGGACCGTCCATGGCCCGACGGTGGGGCCGGAGGACCAAATAGCCCGGCGAGGCGATGCCCTCCTCGCCCGGTGGTCAGTACCGGTCGACCTCGGTGCCGACCGAGCAGACGTACTCGCCGGTGGCGACCTGCGGGAGCCGCCGCGCCCGCCAGAACACGCCCTCGGAGTTGGCGGTCACGTCGTCGCGGTGGCGGCCGAACGGGTCGGTGACGTGGAACAGCGTGTCGCCGGCCTCGACGCGGTCGCCCAGGTCGGCGTCGAGGTGGACCAGGCCGCCGGCGGGGCTGCCGTACTGCTCGAAGCCGGTCGCCCTGATCTGCGGGACCGGCTCGGCGTCGTCGGGGAGGAAGCCGTAGTGGGCCAGCACGTTCAGGCAGCCCTCGAGGCCGACCCGGATGGACGCCTCGTCCCACCCGACCGAGCCGCCGAGCTCGGGGTCGATGGTGGGGACGCCCTCGTCCGGGGCGGTCCGTGCGAGCTGGCCGTCCGGGCCCTTCTGGTCCAGCACGTAGCCGGTGTCGAACACGCGCGCGAGCTCGAGGCACTCCTCGTGGAGCCGGTGGCGCGGTCCACACCGGACCCGGACCTCGTCGATCATCCGGGAGGTCGAGCCCTGGTGGAGGTCCAGCGCCAGGTCCGCGCGGGTGGCCGCCTCGAACGTCACGGCGGCGATGCGCTCGCTGGCGGTGCCGGCGGCGTCGCCCGGGTAGGCGCGGTTGAGCTTGGTGTCGTCGATGGGGTTGCGGTGCTCGCC
>CAYWNQ010000255.1:0-2609 GCA_964459695.1 uncultured Halobacteriales archaeon
TCGACGCCTACGTCAACACCGGCTGTCCGCGGATCACGACCGACGACGGGCCGCAGTTCGACCAGCCGATGCTGACGCCCGGCGAGTACGAGATCGCCGTGGGCAACGAACCCCTGGAGTCGCTGTCGTTCGACACGTTCCACGGTACGTGGTAGCCCAGCGCTTTTGACGGTCGCCTCCGGACGTTCGACATGACAGTCGCCCCAGCCCCGGCCGGGGCCGCGCCGGTGCTCCAGTCCGGGATCGACGTCACCATCGACCCGCTGTTCGGTGCGGTCGGCGGCGCCGTCGGCGCGTTCGTCACGACCGTGGTCGTCGGCGCCATCCTCCGGGGCGTCGCGGCCGACTACACGGACGCCCGGATGGCCGACCTCAGGGCCGAGCCCGTCGGCTCGTTCCTCTACGGCATCGCCTGTCTCCTCTTCGCGCTCCTGGCGACGTTCGTGCTGGTGCTGACCATCGTCGGCATCCTGGTGGCGATCCCCCTGCTGATCGCCGCCTACCTGGTCTGGGCGGTCGGGTCGGCGGTGGCCTTCCTCGCCATCGCCGACGGCATCGTCGGCCACGAGGACGGCTGGGGCGGGGCGCTGCTGGTCGCCGGGGCGCTGTCGGGCGGGCTCACGGTGACGGGCGTCGGCGGCATCGTCGCGTTCGGGGTCGGCGCGGCGGGCTTCGGCGCCGTCCTCCGCGACTACATCGAGTGAGGGCTACGCGAACGCGCGGTGGAGGTGGTCGGCCATCGTCTCGAGGGCGTCCTCGGCGCCCGAGATGAACTGCGTGAGGTTGAGGAACCCGTGGACCTGGCCGGGGTAGTGCTCGAGCGCGGCGTCGACCCCGGCGGTCTCCAGGGCGTCGACGTAGGCCTGGCCCTCGTCCCGGAGCGGGTCGAACCCGGCGGTGAGCACGGTCGCCGGGGGCAGTCCGCCGTGGTCGTCGGCCAGCAGCGGCGCGAGGTAGGCGTTGCGCCGGTGGGCGTCGTCCGTGACGTAGTGGCCGTAGTACCACTCGGCGGACTCGCGCTCGAGCAGGTAGCCCTCGGCGTTCTCCTCGTAGCTGTCGAACTCGTGGACCGCCGGCGACGCGACCGCCGGGTAGAGCAGCAGCTGGTGGTCCGGCAGCGCCGTGGCCGCGGCGTCGTCGGCCCCACCCGCACCGAAGTCGGTCCCCTCGCGCTCGTCGCGGACGTACAGCGAGGTCGCGGCGGCGAGGTTGCCACCCGCCGAGTCGCCGCCGACGGCGACCCGGTCGGCGTCCACCGTGACGCGGTCGCCGTGGGTCCGCGCCCAGCGGTAGGCGGCGACCGCGTCGTGGAGCGCAGCCGGGAAGGTGTGTTCGGGCGCGAGCCGGTAGTCGACCGACAGCACGGCCACGCCGCTGCCGTCGGTGAGGTACCGGCAGACGTTGTCGTGAGTGTCGAGGTCGCCCGTGGTCCACCCGCCGCCGTGGTAGAACACCAGCACCGGCGGACCGTCGCCGTGGTCCAGCGCGTCGTCGTCGGGCAGGTAGAGCCTGACCGGCAGCTCGCCGCCGGGGCCCTGGATGGGGAACTCCTCGACGGCCGCCACGTCGGGTCCTTCGGCTCCACCGAGCAGGTCAGCGAGGCGGTCGCGGGCGCCCTCGACGGACAGCGACTGCGCCGGGGGTACCGGCATCTCCTCGGCCATCTGGAGCGCGGCCGCGACCTCCGGGTCGAGCTGGGAGTCCTCGGGCATGTGCGGCGCCACGCGTGCTCGGCACTTGGGCCTGCCGCCGGCGCCGGATAACCACGAGGAATACACAAAGATATTTGTATGTCCGGTGGGTATCCGGGCCAAGGATGAGCACGAGCCACGAACCGGTGGTCGCCTCGTGTCGGGAGGCCACCGCCGACGCGGTCGAGATCCCCGGGTCGGCCCTGGAATCGACGGCGCCCGACTTCCTCCGGGAGCTGAAGGCCAGCCTGGCCGCCGAGGACAAGGTGCCCGTGGCGCTCCGGGTCGAGGCACGGTTCCCCGAGGCGTGCACCATCGCCACCAGCGAGGAGACGGGACGCGTCCGCGACCACGTCCGCGCCGCGTCGTTCCTGGGCGCCGGCCGGGTGGTCGTCGAGGTCGAGGAGGTCGCCGCACCCGGCACGGTCCGGCCGGCGCTCAGGGCCGCCCGGGAGCGCGCCGAGCGGGAGGGCGTCCGCCTCGAGGTCGAGGGCCTGGAGCTGTGACGCGCCGGCGGCTGGCCCAGGAGCTGGCCGTCGTCGCCGGGTTCGAGGACCCGAGCGCCCCGCTCGAGCAGTACCACACCCCGCCGGACCTGGCGGCCCACCTGGTCCACGTCGCCGACCTCCAGGGCGACGTCGCCGACCGGACGGTCCTCGACCTGGGGTGTGGCACCGGGATGCTCGCCCTCGGGGCGGCGCTCCGTGGTCCCGATCGCGTGGTGGGGGTCGACGTCGACCCGGCACCGCTCGCGACCGCCGTCGAGAACGAGCGCCGCGTCGGCGCCCGGGCGGCCGTCGACTGGCTCCGGGCCGACGCGACCGCCGCTCCGCTGGCACCGACCGAGCCGATCACGGTCGTGATGAACCCGCCGTTCGGCGCCCAGTCGGGCAACGAGCACGCCGACCGGGCGTTCCT
>CAYWNQ010000256.1:0-2590 GCA_964459695.1 uncultured Halobacteriales archaeon
GCCTGCGGTCGGGTGGGAGTGAGCGAACCGCAGGTTCGCGAACGTCGAGAGACGCTGCGCGTCTCTCGGGACTGAAAGGGGCGAGGCGTGCGTCGCGGCGCAGCCGCGACGGAACTGGTTGCCGGCGGAGCCGGCAACCCGGACGAAGGCAGCCGACGCAAGCACGCGACCGAAGGGAGCGCGCGCAGCGAGGCTCCCGAGTCCAGCGCCTCGGGGCTTTCCGGGCGGTATCCTAGGGTCAAGCACGAGGGGCGGATGCTGTTGCGGCGGTCGAGCCTGTGCAGCCAGTCCAGCACCTCGGGGCGTTCCGGGCGGTGGTGGCGGTCCAAACCGAACACGCTAGCCAGCGTCCCGAACGGACCACGACCGACAACTGCGTGCCACTGCGAGGACTTTTCCCGGACGGCGCGCTATCCCCGCACGTGAGCGCGCCGGTACCGACGGGCTGCTCGACGGTCGACGAGCTACTTGGCGGCGGGTTCGAGCGCGGCACGGTCACCCAGCTGTACGGCCCGCCGGCGGCGGGCAAGAGCAACCTGGCGCTGGCCGCCGCCGTCGAGTGTGCGGCCCGCGGTGAGTCGGCGCTGTACGTCGACACGGAGGGCGTCTCCGTCGAGCGCCTCGAGCAGGTCGCCGAGCCGAAGGCCGGCGAGGAAAGCGTCGCGGACCTGGCGGCCCGCATCGTCCTCACCGAGGTCCACGACTTCGCCGAGCAGGAGGAGGCGGTCCGGGACGCCGCCGAGTTCGCCGAGACGGTCGACCTCGTGGTGCTGGACTCGGCGACCGGCTTCTACCGGCTGGAGCGCGACGAGGCCGACGAGGGCGAGACGCTCCGGGCGGTGGGCCGGCAGGTGACCCACCTGCTGTCGCTGGCGCGCCGCCACGACCTGGCGGTGGTGCTGACCAACCAGGTCTACGCCGACCCCGAGAGCGACTCCGACCGCACGCGCCCGCTGGGCGGCAACACGCTGGCCCACTGGTCGGGCGCGGTGCTGCGCATCGAGCGGTTCCGCGGGGGCAACCGCCGGGCGACCCTCGAGAAGCACCGCTCGCGGCCGGCGGGCGAGACGGCGCGGTTCCGCATCACCGCGACCGGGGTGGAGGGCGTCGAGGAGCGGTAGCGCGGCGCCGGGCGGGCAGCCAGGCGGCCCTACAGCTCGCCGAGCTTCCGGAGGAGCTGGCCCTCGTACTCCTCGTCGGCGCGGATGCCCTTCAGCTCGAGCACGTTGCGCTCGAGCTTGTCCAGCGCGACGCGGTAGGCCGTCTCCGCGCCGTAGCCCTCGCCGGAGCCCGCGACCTGGCCGTGGCTGGTGCGCAGCCTGATCTGGGCGTACACCAGCGGCGTCCCCCGGAGCTTCTCCTTGTGCTCGGTGAACCGGACGTGGGCGTGCTGGACCTGCATCTCCTGGTACTTGTCGACGACCTCCTCGAGGCTGGCGCGGATCTCCTGGCGGGCCAGCGTGTCCAGCAGCGCGACGTTGGTGATCTGGACGTCCATGTGGTCCTCCTGGGTGTAGGTCAGCGCCCGCAGGACGTCCGTCTTGGTCAGCACGCCCCCGACGAGGTCCTCGCCGTCGGGCGTGACGACCAGGCCGCCGTAGTCCTCGTCGAGCATCCGCCGGACGGCGTCGGCCACCGACGCCTCCGCCGCGACGGTGGCGACGGGGCTGTTCATCACGTCGTAGACCGGCAGGTCCAGCACCCGGTCGCCCTCCCCGCTTCGGTCGCCTCGGGTCGGCTTCTCCATGTCGCGAACCACGACGTCGATGAGGTCGTGGGTGGTCACCATCCCGACCAGGCGCCCGTTCTCGTTGACCACCGGCAGCCGCGAGATGCCGTTCTCCCGCAGCAGGTTGATGGCCTTCCCGACGGTCGCGTCCTCGGGGACGGTCACGACCTCGTCGGTGTAGATCTCCGCGACGTCCAGCACGTCGAGGTGGTCGACCACCGCCTCGAGGATGGCGTCGGCGGTGACGACCCCCCACAGCTCCTCGCCCTCCATCACGGGGGCGAGCTTCGAGCCGCTCTCGACGAGGACCCGCGCGACCTCCCGGACGTCGTCGCGCCGGTCGACCCGGGGGGCGTGGCTCGACTGGGCCCGCGACCGGCCCGGCTTGAGGATGGCGTCGACCTTCGTGTCGTCCTCGACGTGGGACTGCATCAGCTGGCGCTCGGTGATGACCCCGGCGTAGTCGCCGTCGTCGGTGACCACGATGCTCTTGGGGTTGCCCCGCTCGAAGTGCGAGCGGACCTTTCCGAGCCGTTCCTCGACGTCGACCGTCAGAAACTCGCTGGTCGCGATGTCTTCGATGTCCATCGGTCGTTCCGTCGTGGGACTTGGCCAGCGGGCCATATGAATGTTGGTCGGTGGGACGGGCGGGCGTCGTGGGGCTCGGGTTCTCCTAGTTCGGGGCGTGGATTTCACCCGTCAGAACATCCCGGCTCGACCACACGAAGTAGTGATTGACCGCCACCGCGACCGCCGACCGCCACTCGTGGGTGACCGCAGGATACCGCCGGAACGCTCCCGTCCGCTCGCTAGCAACTGCTGACGCTGGAACCGCCACCGCAGACCGCTGCTCGTGCTTGA
>CAYWNQ010000257.1:0-2575 GCA_964459695.1 uncultured Halobacteriales archaeon
AGCGGCTCGTCGACGAGGCCGGCGTCGCGGGGATGCCCGGCGAGGCGTTCGGCGAGGTGCGGGCGGACTGGCTGCGGTTCGCGCTGGTCACCGACCGGGTCGAGGCGGCCGCCGACCGGCTGACGGCGTTCTTCGCGTAGCAGTCAGCAAGACTGATTACGCAGACGGCTGTCCGGCCGGGTATGCGCGACCACTTCGACGTGGTCATCGCCGGAGCCGGCCCCGCCGGGGCCCAGTGCGCCCGCGACGTGGCCGCCCGGGGGTACGACGTCGTGGTGCTCGAGACCGAGGCCGAGGCGGAGTTCCCCCGGCAGAGCAACAAGTCCACCGGGGGGACGTTCCCGTCGATGATGGCGTCGTTCAACGTCCCCGACGACGTGGTGATGAACTTCACCGACAGCGTCGTCATCGAGTCGCCGAACCACCACTTCGTCCGGGAACAGGCCGGCGCCGTGCTGGACTTCGGCGCGTTCAAGGAGTGGCTGGTGGCCGACGGCCGCGAGAAGGGGGCGAGCTACCGGTTCGACGCCCGGGTCGCCGGCCCCATCACCGAGGACGGCGAGGTGGTGGGCGTCCGCTACGCCGGCGACGAGGCGGTCTACGGCGACGTCGTCGTCGACGCGACGGGCCCGGCGGCGCCGCTGGCCAAGGAACTCGGGGTCGTCGACCTCGAACGGGAGAACCAGGCCATCGGCATCGAGTACGAGTTCGAGGGCGTCCGCGTCGACCACCCGGACTACGCCGACCTGACCGACGCGATGATGCTGCGACTCGACCACGAGTTCGCCCCCGGCGGCTACGCATGGATCTTCCACACCGGCGCCGACACCGCCAAGGTCGGGCTCTGCTACATCCAGAACGAGAGCTACCGGCAGTACGCCGAGAGCGACCGGACCGTCGACGGCTACCTCCAGCACTGGATCGACAGCGACCCGCGGTTCGCCGACGCCGAGCGCTTCGCCGGCCGCCAGCACCGCGGGTCGGCCCACATCCAGCCCCCCTCGAGCATGAGCACGGACAGCTTCATGGCCATCGGCGACACCGTCCCCACCATCGACCCGCTGTGGGGCGAGGGCATCCACAAGTGCATGCGCTCGGGCCGCATCGCGGCGGCGACCGTCGACCACTGCCTCACCCCCGCCGAGCCCGACACGTCGGCGGACAACGTGGCCGTCTACGACCGACTCTGGCACGACGAGGTGGCACCCCGGATGGACGCGCGGCTGCTGATGACCAGGCTGCTGTACTTCGCGTCCAACGACCGGTACGACCGGCTGCTGGCCGACCTCGACCGGCTGGACGAGGACACGCTCGCGAAGGCCAACCGGGGCAGCAAGCGCGCCATCGCCAGGCTCGTCCACGTGGGCGACGTCCCGCTGCTGGCGAAGTTCGCGCGCCAGCGCCTCGCCGGCTGAGCCCCCGGTCGGCGCCAGGGCCGTCTCAGAGCCCCACGGCGAACTCCGTCTCGGCCACCCGCGTCGCGCCGCGCTCGAGGGCCTCCTCGACCGCCAGCTCGGACTCCACGAGGAAGAAGCGGTGGCCCCGCCGTGTCCAGGTCGCCACGGACTGCCGGAGGATGGCGGCGTGTTCGTCGTACCGGTCGATGACCACGCAGAAGGGCTCGAGGTCCTCGACGACGACCGGCTCGTAGCGGGCGTCGGCCAGGACCTCGGCGACCCCGTCGAACTCCTGCTCGGGGACCGCGAACCGGTAGGCGTCGCGGTCGTAGTACTCCCGGAGCTCGGCGAACACGTCCTCGCGGTCGAAGTAGTGGGCGAAGAGGTACTCGTCGCCGACCCGGAAGACGGTGAGCGGCTCGGGGTCGACGTCGAACGTCGGCACCCGAGGGTCACCCCGAGCCGGCGGCGCGACCGGTCGTCCACGCGGTGCTGAACACGGTAGTATCACCCGAGGGGAGGGGTGGAGCACGAGGGCGCGGGGCCCTCTACCACGTCGTCGGGCCGCCGGGTTCATAGGTCCGAGCCTGCCGCGGTGGAAGTGAAACCCCATGCCGGCGGTCGCTCCGAGGACGAGAACGTCACTCCGGGAGCAGCTCGCCCCACTTCGGCACGCCGACGGCATCGAGGCCCCGGACGCCCAGTTCCCCGAGCGCGGTCAGGACCCCGAGCGCGATGACCCACGCGATGACGGCGACGGCGCCGGCCCGCAGCCACGTCGAGCCGTAGCGCCACTTGATGACGGCCACGTAGGCGAAGAGGGCCAGCACCGGCGCCACGAGCGAGCCGACCTCCGGGAGGTCGCCGGCGACCGCCCCGACCACCGCCCAGGCCAGCGCGCCGACGAGCGCCGCCAGCAGCGCCTCGGCGAAGTCGTCGGCGTCGGTCACCACCAGCGCACCGACGTGGATGCCGAACGCGCCGATGAGCAGGCTGACGACGAACACGACGACGGAGTCGGACAGCACCATGTGCGCGGGGTCTCGCCCGACGGTCCCATAACACCTTGTGCCGTCGCTAGGGCACTGTTCAGATTAGCTCGTGGTGGATGCCAGTACCGCCAGGAAAGCCCCCGTCCGCTCGACCGGTTGCGACTCGCTGCGCTCCTCGTTCGGTCG